>CAMJAZ010000098.1 GCA_946403735.1 uncultured Selenomonadales bacterium | reverse complement strand
AATCTCTTGGAATGAACGTCATTTGTGAAGGCATTGAAACGGTTGAGGAAGAAAAGCTACTGCTTAGTTTAGGTTGTCGCTACGGACAAGGCTTTTTGAACGCTAAACCGATGCCAGTCAATGATTTTATAACCTTTTTTGAAAAAAGAAATGCCGAAGTTTCAATTACTGCAAGAGAAGATGTAGAGAATAATGGAAAACTCTAATCAAAAAGATATTCTTACAGGATTATCAAGCATAAATTATTTCCGCGAATTTTCGCAAAAGATTCTTGACGATAACAATGAACGGCGCAAAGGTTTAGTTTTCATTCATTTTGACGTGAAAAATTTCCGAGCCTTCAATTACTTGCACGGATTTGATGAAAGTGATCTGTTGCTTGTACATGTTGCCAATGCAATTTCGGAAACTTTTCCTGAATTTTGCGTTTCAAGGTGTTTCAACGACAGATTTATTTTAATTGCGCATAATTCCAACATCGAGCGGCGCATTAAAATGGTAAGTGATATTATTGCAACTTTTAAGCATAGCAAAGAAATTACTATGAAGGCGGGAATTTATGTCGTGCCTTATCAAGCGGACATAAATTCTGCACAAGCTCAAGACTTCGCGGAAATTGCTTGTGAATCGGTGAAAAGTTCTGAGAAGAAACATTTTGCTTACTACAACAATGAACTTGGAATGCACGAAAAACTTAGAAAACATATCATTGAAAGTATTGAAAATACTGACGCTAATGACTACGTAAAAGTTTATTATCAGCCAATAGTTCGCGTGTTCAACCGTAAAATTTGTGCCTACGAAGCTTTAGCGCGTTGGGAAGATCCAGAATTTGGATTTCTTTCGCCTGCTGATTTTATCGGCGTCCTTGAAGAAGCGCGGCTCATTCATAAACTGGACGTTTTGATTTTGCAAAAAGTTTGTGAGCATGTGAAAATTTCCATAGACAGCGGCTTTCCTATCGTTCCCGTGTCCATAAATTTAAGTGCACTTGATTTTCAAATGTTAAATATGCCCTACCTTGCGTCGGAGGCTGTACGTATTAATAACCTGCCAAAAAATTTACTCAACATTGAAATTACCGAGCGGGCGTTGGGTGAAAATCGGCAAGAAATTTACGACGTTATGGAAAAATTTAAAAGCAACGGTTTTGAAATTTGGCTTGATAATTTCGGCAGTAAATATTCTTCACTAAATGTTTTGGAAGAAATAAATTTTGACTTGCTGAAAATTGATAGACGTTTTCTACAAAATTTTCATACTCAAGACCGCTCCCGTCTCATTTTGAAAAATATAATGAATATGTCTAAAGAATTGGGCATACGGACATTAATGGAAGGCGTAGAAGATGAAGTCGTTTTAGAATTTTTGCGACAAACTGGTTGCGAAAATGCACAGGGATTTTTATTTGGTAGACCAACGCCCTTTGCAAGTTTAAATCGCTCTAAAAATCTCCATGAAAATCAAGTTGAGAAAAAATATTATACGGCTATCGGGCGCGTAAATTTACTTTCGCAAGCGCCACTAGAAACAGGTATAATTGCCCGCGCAGATGACAATGAATTGAAATTTAAAGCTGAAAATGCTGATTTAATTTTAAATGGGTTGCCGCTTGCCATTACGGAATTTGACGGACAAAAATTTAAATTTTTAATGTACAATGCTGGATTCAATGACATTTTTAAATATCTTGGTATAGGCGAAAAATGTTTGCCCGATGATGTCTTCAATAATTTTTCTTTACCCTTCGCAATAACAATTCGCAGCATAGTTCAAGAATGTATAAAAACTGGTAGAGAAGATAGTTGCGATTTTGTTACCAGTGAGGGATTTTTTAGTATTCGTCTGCGCTGTATAGCTTATGATTCAGAAAAAAAAGTCGGCGCGTTGCTAGCTGTTATAGACTACATTTCAAAAGATGTTTCAATGAAACGTGAAAAACTTCAGGAAGTTTCGCTGAAATTTTTGTATACTCTTTACAGCCGAATCGACTTGATAAAGTACGACGGAACAAAATTCGCCAATATTTACATAAATTCTTCTAGATATGTTGAAAGTTTTGTCAAAGGTTCATTTGACAATTCCATAAAAAATTTTGCAGAAAAAAATATTCACGTTGAGGACAGAATAAATTTTGAAAAATTTTTTGACCTCGAAACGCTTGAAGAAAGAATTCATGAAAACGGTGGAAATTCCGTCATAGATTATTTTCGTACAAAAAATGCACGCAATCATTTTACTTGGCAAATGTACGTATTAATTCCAATCATTCATAACAGTGAAAAATATTTTCTAAGCTGTATAAGAAACGTCGACGCCGAAAGAACTAAGCGCCTTCCAGAAATCGACAGCAAAGGTATAGCCTACTACGATATGCCTGGCAATCCGATTTTTTTACTGCTTGCCATTCGCTCTTTTACTTCCATTTTAGGCTACGGTTCATTTGAAAAATTTTTATACAATTCTTTTTACCTTGAAGCCAGCTTGACTTCCGACAGAATTTTATATATGCATCTTGGCAAGCAAGGAATGATTAGCACTAAGTCAAGCTATATGTCGATGAGTTACAGCGAAGTTATCCACGACGTTATTTTGAATACCGTTGTGGATGAATCGCAAAATGAGATTGAAAAATTTTTTAATCTTGAAAGATTGTTTCAAGAATACGCGCAGGGGAGAATTTTTGCAGAAACTGAATTTTTGCGACGTTCTGATTTAAAGTCGAAACCGCGTTGGTTGCATGCGGATTACCAAATTAGAGAATCTACCGATTTGAATGAAGTACACGCTTTTTTCTTAATTTTCGATATTGATAATTATCGGCAAACAACGGATGCAATGATAGCGTTGATTGAACGTGACAATTTGACTGGGCTTTACAATCGCAGGACAGCAGGAAATTGGATACAGAAATTTTTAGTGAAAAAAATTTTTTTTGCCTTCATAATCCTTGACCTTGATAATTTTAAACAGATTAACGACAGATTTGGACACGATTGCGGAGACACCGTTATAAAAAATGCGGCACTGAAGATGAAAGAACATTTTGAAGACAAGGGCATTATTGCACGTTTAGGCGGTGATGAATTTCTTGTGGTACTAAGCGATCTTTCACTTGACGAAGTTGAGGAACGTATAAAACAATTTAGTCGTATGAAAAAGTCGGTGGTATATAAAAATCAGCAAATAAACTATACAATGTCAATAGGCTATTCGCTGTTTCCTGAACAAAGTCAAAATTACCGTGAACTTTATCAAAATGCAGATATGGCGCTGTACGATGCCAAAATGTCAGGGAAAAATAACTGCAAAAAATTTTCGACTAAAATGTTGACGTATAATCGCGTTCAACTTGGTGTGAGTTTATCCCAAATTTCTGAAGGAATGCCAGGTGGATTTTTGCTTTATCGGAACAATGAACAGCTGGAAATTTTATATGCAAATACACGCCTTTGGAAAATTTATGAATGTGAATCATTAGAGCAGTTCAAGAGCTTTACTGGAAATAGTTTTCGTGGTTGCGTACATCCAAATGATTGGGAAAATGTGAAGAAAACCATCTACGAGCAAATTGAAATTTCAGATGGCTATGATTATGTTCGTTATAAAATCAAGACTGCAAAGGGAAATATAAAAATTGTTGAAGATTTTGGGCGCTTGGTTCACTCTAAAGAAGAGGGCGATATTTTTTACGTTTTCATCATAGATTTTTTGGCGAAAGAAAAACTCTGGGATACAGTGAAAATTTCTCCTACAACATAATCGGTCAAATATTTTGCTCGGCATTTTTTCAGTAGTGTTTGAAATGCCGTTTTTTTATTATAAACATTTGGGATAAAAAATTTTCCGCTATGTGAAGGTATAAAAATTTTTCGTTAGAATTATTTAGTAGATATAATTTGAAGGGAGATTTTAGAATGGCTGTACACGTTATCAATGAGGCGCGGCGTTGTCTGCAATGTAAAAAGCCACTTTGTCAGCTTAAAGGTTGTCCGATAAAAACAAACGTTCCTGAAATGATTCGTCTGTTTTTGGACGGCAAAACGCAGGAAGCAGGAAAAATGTTGTTCGATAATAATCCGCTGTCAATCGTCTGTTCGCTTGTCTGTGACCATGAAAATCAGTGCGAAGGAAATTGCATTCAAGGTAAGCGCAAGGAAGGCGCGGCGGTACAAATTCCTAATATTGAACATTACATTTCTGATTCGTACTTCGACAGGATTATTTTAGAAAAAGCGCCAGATACTGGACAAAAAGTAGCGATAATTGGTTCAGGACCTGCAGGAATTACAATCGCCGTCAAACTTGCTGAACTTGGACACAGAATTACAATTTTTGAACGTATGGACAAAATCGGCGGTATGATGCGATACGGAATTCCTGCGTTTCGTCTGCCTAGAAATATAATTGACCGTTACCAAACTAAATTACGTGAAATGGGAATTCATTTCCGTCCAAATACGACGATAGGCGATGCACTTCACCTTGACGATCTTTTTGCTGACGGTTACGACGCAGTATTTATCGGAACAGGTGTTTGGCGTCCGCGCAGACCAAATTGCAAAGGCGAATCGTTAGGAAATGTTCACTATGCGATTGATTATCTGCGAAACCCCGAAGCTTACGACTTAGGCGACAATGTGGCGATTATCGGCGCAGGAAATTCCGCTATTGACGTAGCGCGAACTGTTGTAAGGGGTGGTGCACGTCACGTAACACTTTATGCACGTCGTCAACGTATTGCCGCTAGTCAGCGTGAATTGGATTACGCCGCAGTTGACGGAATTGAACTTCAACAGGGTATGGCGATTAAAGAATTTACGGAGGAAGGACCAATTTTCACGCCGCGTATTTATGACGAGCAAGGCAATTTGATTCGTGAGGAAGAACCTGTACTTATGCCCGCCGACAGTACGATTATTGCAATTAGTCAAGGTCCTAAAGATAGAATTGTAAGTACGACGCATGATTTAAACGTCAGTGAATACGGCTTGATTGTAACCGATGAAGATGGACGGACGACGCGCGAGGGTGTTTTTGCATCTGGCGACGTAGTTATTGGCGCAAAGAATGTTGTACTTGCCGTCAACTATTCGAAGAGAGTTGCTAAGGCTATCGACGAATATTTAAAAGATAAAAAAGGTTAAGCTAAATTCAATTTGCTAAAAATTTTTGAGTAAATAAAAAAACCGTGTCAACTTACAATTTGCAAGTCAGCACGGCGGGCGTACATTTTTTGTACGTCTATTTTTTTATTTTCAATTAAGCTTTTCCAGTAAGACGATCCGCGCAGGCGTTAAACTCATGAATAATTTTTTCTTCGTCAAGCGTTTTCAGTTCGCGATTCTGCATTAAAATTTTTCCGTCAACAATCACCGTGTCAGCCGACGAAGAAATTGCCGAGTAAACTAAAAGCGAAACAGGATTATAATTTGGTTGCCATTCAACGCCGCGCATATTCCATAAAGTTATATCCGCCTTGTAACCGACTTCAAGACGTCCAACTTTGTAGTCGAAATTGATAGCCTTTGCGCCTTCCTCTGTAGCCATTTTCAGCGCAGTATCAGCAGGAAGTGTAAGTGGACTCATTGTATCGATTTTTGCAAGCAATGCGGCAAGTCTAGTTTCTTCAAGCATATCAAGATTATTGTTGCTAGACGCTCCGTCCGTACCAATTCCGACTGTTAAACCTGCCTTTAACATTTTATCAACAGGCGCAATGCCGCTAGCTAATTTCATATTGCTAGTTGGATTGTGAGCGATGCGAACTTTTTTAGCCTTCATAATTTCAATTTCGTTATCGCTAAGATGTACGCAATGCGCCGCCAAAAATCCTAAGTCAAGCAAGCCAGTTTCCGCGACGACTTCAAAGGGACGCTTGCCGTAATCTTTCATACAGCCATTAATTTCATCAAGCGTTTCATTCATATGCATATGAATTTCAGCGCCAAACGATTTAGCCGTTTCATAAATTTTGCGCAGGAAGTCAGGCGGACAAGTATAAATTGCGTGAGGACCAAACATAACTTTGATTCGACCGTTAGCCGCGCCGTTGAAATTTTTGAAAAGTTCAACGTTAGTTTGTAACTTTTCATCGCCGTCAAAAATTCCGATAATGCCACGACACAAGGCGCCGCGCAGTCCAGATTCTTCAGTAACTTTTGCGACTTCCTCCATACAAGGTCCGTACATATCCATAAAAGCAGTTGTGCCGCATTTAATCATTTCGACTGCCGCCAGCGCCGCGCCGATATAAATATCTTTGCGTTTCATCTTAGCTTCGATTGGCCAAATATCTTTTTGGAGCCAATCCATTAACCCTTTATCGTCTGAATAACTGCGCAACAACGTCATTGACGCATGAGTATGTGAATTGATTAAGCCAGGCGTAGCAAATTTTCCGCGACCGTCGATAACGTTAGCGTGTTTCAATTCGCCGATGTTTGAAGGCGGCGTGATTCGCGAAATTTTATCGCCTTGAATAAAAATATTTCCCTCCGCAACTTTTCCGTCGGGCTGAAAATATTTCACGTCACG
>CAMJAZ010000097.1 GCA_946403735.1 uncultured Selenomonadales bacterium | reverse complement strand
CTGCGCGGTCACGGTAAACTTACTGCAAAAGACGTTGACAAGGCATTAAAAGATGTACGAATGGCTCTTTTAGCGGCGGACGTAAACTATAAAATTGTTCGGCAGTTTGAAAAAAATGTTAAAGCGCGTGCAGTCGATACAGAAATTTTAAGTAAGCTTACGCCTGCTCAATCCGTCATAAAAATTGTTGACGAAGAATTAGCCGTACTTATGGGCGGCAAGGCGGCAAAGTTGAACATTTCATCGCGTCCGCCAACAATTATTTTAATGGTTGGTCTTCAAGGCTCTGGTAAAACTACTTCGGCTGGCAAATTAGCGCTGTCTATGAAAAAGCAGGGGAAACGTCCTGCACTTGTCGCGGCTGATATTTATAGACCTGCGGCAATTCGGCAGTTGCAAGTTTTAGGTGAACAAATTGACGTTCCCGTCTTCACGGAAGATATTCAAGACGCCGTACAAATTGCTAAAGATTCTTTGTCTTATGCCGATTCGCACGCTAGAGACGTTTTAATCATTGATACAGCTGGACGCTTGCAGATTGATGAAAGGTTAATGCAGGAGCTTAAAGACATTAAAGCCGCTGTCAATCCGCATGAAATTTTGCTTGTCGTCGATGCAATGATTGGGCAAGAGGCTGTAAACGTTGCTGAAACTTTCCACAATACATTGGGCGTTGACGGAATAGTTTTAACTAAGCTTGACGGTGACGCACGTGGCGGCGCGGCACTTTCCATAAAAGCGGCTACTGGCTGTCCAATAAAATTTGTCGGTATGGGCGAAAAAATTGAACCGCTGGAAGTTTTTCACCCTGAACGTATGGCGTCACGCATTCTCGGTATGGGCGACGTACTTTCATTGATTGAAAAGGCACATTCCGCCATTGATGAAAAGACTGCTGAAAAAATGGTTAAGAAAATCAAGACGGACGATTTCACCTTAGCTGATTTTCTTGAACAACTTCAACACGTTAAAAAGCTCGGTTCACTCAATGACTTGCTAGGTATGATTCCTGGCATGGGTACGTTGAAGAAAAAACTTGTTGGCGTCGACCTTGACTTGGACGGCAAGGAAGTTAAACATATGGAAGCGATTATCCTTTCCATGACGCCGAAAGAAAGAGTTAATACCGATATTATAGACGCTAAACGTAAAAAGCGAATCGCAATGGGTAGCGGCACTCAAGTTTCTGACGTTAATAAACTTCTCAAGCAATTTGAAGAAATGCGAAAGATGATGCGTCAAATGAATGTTAAGGCGCAACAGCAAGTAGCTAGAAAAAATAAAAATAAAAAGACTAAAGGTAAAAAAGGCGCTGGAAAGTTGAGAATGCCTGACCTTAGTGGTCTCTTAGGCGGTCTTGCTGGAAAGTTCCCTTTCAAAAAATAAATTTGTAACTAACCCCAAATTCTGCGGAAGGTGGTGAAAATTATGGTAAAAATTAGACTTAATAGGATGGGCGCGAAAAGGCAACCGTTTTATCGAATTGTCGTAGCGGATAGCCGTTCGCCACGTGACGGACGCTTTATTGAAATTATTGGCAATTATGACCCGACTAAAAATCCAGCTATTGTCAACGTCGATGAAGAAAAAGTTATGGCGTGGATTAAAAATGGCGCTCAACCTACCGATACCGTCCGCTCGCTTTTGAGTAAGAAAGGTATTATGAAGAAAATTCACGAGGAGCGTAAAGCTAAAAGCTAAAAAGTTTTTGGGCTTGAATCAGCTAAAGTTTTCGCTAAGTTTTAAGAGGTAACATTTTATGCAAGAATTAGTAAAAGTGCTTGCAAAGGCACTTGTAGAAAATCCCGACGCGGTCGAAGTTGAAACCGTTGAGGAGGACGACAAGACAGTTTTGAAGTTGCATGTAGCGCAGGAAGATATGGGCAGAGTCATTGGCAAGCAAGGCAGAATCGCTAAAGCAATTCGTACCATTATCAAATCAGCGGCGACACGCGAAAACAAAAAAGTCACGGTCGACATTCAATAATTTTGAGTTGGGCGGTAAGTTTTAAAACTTGCCGCTTTTTTAATTAGGAATTAAGAATGCGTAATGCGTAATGAAAAAACTGCAATAATTACTGGCGGCACTTCAGGAATTGGACTTGCGACGGCGAAAAAATTTTTAGCCGAAAATTATAATTGCGTGCTTGTCGGTCGAAGTGAAAAAAAATTTCGTGACGTGAACTTTCAAACCGAGCATGTCAAATTTATTTCGGCGGACGTTGGCGACGTTGAAAGTTGCAAACGCGTTGTACTTGAGACTGTAAAATTTTTTGGCGGCGTCGACGTACTGATTAACTGCGCGGGAATTTACGTTGACGGCGCGATTAGTTTTGTTACAGAAAAAAATTTTGACGAAGTTTTTGCAACAAACGTCAAAGGAACTTTTTTTATGTGCAAGGCGGCGGTTGATGAACTTATTAAAAGTCACGGCGCTATTGTAAACGTTGCCAGTGACGCTGGAGTACACGGAAATTATTTTTGTGCATTGTACGCGGCAAGCAAAGGCGCTGTCGTAGCTTTTACAAAGTCTTTAGCGTTGGAACTTGCCAGCTTTCCAGTTCGTGTGAATTGCGTTGCGCCAGCCGATATTTGGACGCCGCTAACTCAAAGACAGCTTGAATTGTCTGGTGAAACAGTTGACGACTTGGCGAAAAATTATCCACTTGGCAGAATCGGTACGGCGGAGGAAGTAGCGGCGGCGATTTATTTTTTGGCGTCTGATTCGGCATCATTCATAACTGGCGAAATTCTCAACGTCAACGGCGGACTTTTTTGTTAATTAAGAATGTAGAATGTAGAATTGCTAAAAGCTAAAACCTAATTTGACGCAGTAATATTTTTCTGCTAAACTTGCCGCGTCAAAAAATTTTTTATTTTTGGAGGAAAATTTTGTAATGGCTAAAGAAAAAATTTCAAAAGTTGTCTTGGCATATTCAGGCGGTCTCGATACGTCGGTTATCATCCCTTGGCTGAAAGAAAATTATGGTTGTGAAGTTATCGCAGTATGCGCTGACGTTGGGCAGGGCGACGAACTTAACGTTGTTCGCGAAAAAGCTTTAAAATCTGGCGCGTCGAAAGTTTTCATTGAAGATTTAACGCAAGATTTTATCGAAAATTATATTTTCCCGACGCTTAAAGCTAATGCCGTCTACGAAGAAAAATATTTGTTGGGAACTTCCTTTGCACGTCCGATTATTGCTAAAAAACTTGTCGAAATTGCGAAGGCTGAAGGCGCTGAAGCTGTTGCACATGGCGCGACTGGTAAAGGCAACGATCAAGTACGTTTTGAATTGACGGTTAAAGCGCTTGCACCTGAACTTAAAATTATTGCTCCTTGGCGCGAATGGGAACTTGATTCACGCGAATCAGAAATTGAGTACGCGAAGGCTCATAACATTCCTATAGCCGCTGAAAATAAAAAGTACAGCATGGACAGAAATATTTGGCATTTATCGCATGAAGGCTCTGACCTTGAAGACCCTGCCAATGCGCCAAATAATTCAATGTTTTTAATTTCAAAAGCGCCTGAAGATGCGCCAGATAAACCAGAAATTATTTCGGTTGACTTTGAAAAAGGCGTTCCCGTTGCAATTAACGGCGTAAAGAAAAATTCCGTCGAACTTGTCACTGAATTAAACGAAATTGGCGCACGTAACGGAATTGGCATTGTTGACATTTGCGAAAATCGCCTTGTCGGTATGAAAAGTCGTGGCGTCTATGAAAATCCTGCTGGCTCAATTTTGTACTACGCGCACCGTGAATTGGAATATCTTTGCTTAGATCGTGCAACTTTCCATTTCAAACAGCATGTAGCGGTTAAGTACGGCGAGCTTGTTTACGACGGAATGTGGTTCTGTCCACTTCGTGAGGCGTTGGCAGCATTTGTTGATGAGACGCAAAAGACGGTTAGCGGTACTGTTACGCTTAAGCTTTACAAGGGTAATATCATTTCAGCTGGTGCAACTTCGCCGCATTCACTTTACAGCAAAGAATTTGTGACGTTTGAACATGATGATGTTTACAACCAAGCTGACGCGACGGGCTTTATAAATCTTTTTGGACTGCCGCTTAAAGTTCGTGCATTGGTGAACAAAAAAGATTAATTTTTTTATTTTTATTAATAAACTTCTTTTGGCGCAAAAGAATTAAGCGTTCTTGGGCGCCCCTTTTATTTATAGGTTGGTACATTATGAATAACAAAAAACTTTGGGGCGGACGTTTTGAAAAGTCTACAGACGAAATGATTAACGATTTTCAAGCGTCGATAAATTTTGACAAAAGGCTTTACCGTGAAGATATTGAAGGTTCAATCGCTCACGCGAAAATGTTAGCGGCTTGCAAAATCATTTCAGCTGATGACGCGCAGAAAATTATTGAAGGCTTGAAAAATATTTTAGCGCAAATTGACGGCGGCAACTTTAATTTCAGCGTTGAACTTGAAGATATTCACATGAACATTGAAAAGGCGTTGACTGATTCAATAGGCGACGCTGGCGGACGCTTGCACACTGCGCGGAGTCGTAACGATCAAGTGGCGCTGGATATGCATTTGCACGTTCGGCGGCAAGTCGAAGAAATTCAACGGCTGATTCGTGAACTGCAGAAAAATCTTGTCGACGCGACAGAAAAAAATTTAAGCGTCATAATGCCTGGTTATACGCATTTGCAACGCGCCCAGCCAATTTTATTTTCTCACCACTTAATGGCGTATTTTTGGATGCTTAAGCGCGATTATGATAGATTCAGCGGCGTTTACGAACGGGCTAACATAATGCCGCTTGGCGCTGGCGCATTGGCTGGTACAACTTTTCCGATTGACAGAAATTTTGTTAAAGACGAGTTGAACTTCAAGGAAGTTTATTTAAACAGCTTGGACGCGGTCAGTGACAGAGATTATATTTTAGAATTTTTGTCGGCGGCGTCAATTTTAATGATTCATCTTTCGCGATTGAGTGAAGAAATAATTTTGTGGTGTAGTCGCGAATTTAATTTTGTTGAACTTGATGACGCGCATTGTACAGGTTCGTCGATGATGCCGCAGAAAAAAAATCCCGACGTACCCGAACTTGTACGCGGGAAGGCTGGACGTGTTATCGGTCATTTAATGGCAATGTTGACGACGGTTAAAGCCTTGCCGCTTGCCTACAACAAAGATTTACAGGAAGATAAAGAGGGACTTTTTGACGCTATCGACACAGTTAAATTTTCACTGGCGGTATTCGCGCAGATTATCGCGGGAATGAAGGTTAAAGCTGAAAATATGCGCCGCGCAGTTGAGGAAGATTTCAGCAATGCTACGGACGTTGCAGACTACCTTGTCAAGAAAAATTTGCCATTCAGACAAGCTCACGAAGTTTCTGGAAAATTGGTACACCATTGCATTGAGCGCGGAATTTATTTGAAAGATTTGCCGCTTGACGAGTACAAAACTTTTTCAGATAAATTTGACGCAGATATTTACGACGCGATTAAACCTGAAACTTGCGTCAATGCGCGAAATTCTTTAGGCGGCACGTCGACAGAGCAAGTTAAATTGCAGCTTGAACACGCTAGAAAATTTATTTCATAACGTTGGAAGGTGATGTTTGAATTGAAAGTAGCGGCTAAAAAATTTTTGATTTACGGTACAGGGCTTTTTGGCAAATGGCACTGTGAAAATATGGACGGCGCGATTGGATTTGTCGATTCAAATAAAAAGGAAGATTCAATTTACAATTTGCCAGTCTACAATGTCGACGAAATTAAAAAACGTTGATTATGATGAAGTTCATGTAGCAAATGCTCATATTGAAACGCTTTTCAATTTGTTTGAAAAAGGCATTTCAAAAGACAAAATTGTTATTGCTAATCCTAAAGTTTATGAAGTATACCGCCACGAAAGGGGGGGTATGTGGATGTCACAACCAATTTGCTGAGAACTAAATTTGACATAAAAAAGATTGTTGAAAGTTTTTAGTTTGAATATTGCCTCGTGAAAATTCAAAAAGAATTCCCCAACCTTTACGCGGTAGCTCTTGATGTGGATATGTTTTGCGGAAATACTACTGAAGCAAAAGAAGAATTGAAAAAAATTGTCGCACAAACTACAGACTTTGAATATAAAATTAAAGATAATTTTTCTCCGTACAATCAAGGAACATTAGTTTTTTTGTATCGCGAAGGAAATGAAGTATTCGATACTGCGTTTGATTTGATTAGTAGCTTTTATTATCGAAAAAGGGATACTGAAAACTTTACTTTCAGTAAAACGCTTTTTGATGATTGTTTGAAGAGCCGCGAATTAAAAAATATAAACGGCTGCAACTGTTACGTTCCTAGTGAAAAGTATGATTTGCTGATTCGTTACATGGAACTTTTAAAGCATCCCCACAATGAAAGCAAACAAATAAGACATCGCAGTTACCTTAAGGAAAGAATTGCGCCAGATCAGATTGAAGAATTTCATAGATTGATTGATGAATATGTCAAATACGACGGAGAATATTTAATATGAAACTGAATAAAGAAACGCCGATTGTCATGTACGGTTGCGGCTATCTTGGCGTATTGCTTTT
>CAMJAZ010000096.1 GCA_946403735.1 uncultured Selenomonadales bacterium | reverse complement strand
AGCTTTTGGCAAGAATGGAAGTTTGCCCGCGTCGTGAGCGATTTTAAGTGCCGCAGTTGCCGCCATTTTCAAACCTTCATCAAGTACTGAACCGCGTTCACTTTCAAGCGCGTCTTTCTTCAAAATATCTTCACTTGGAATTTTCGGCGTATCGGCAGATGAAATGTTCGCGCCCATTAGTTCCGCTTGTTTACTGATTTTATTAATGTTTGGCGTCATGGTGTACTTATTCCATTGCGCCTTAGGATCAGTCGGCGGCAATTCCTGTTGATTAAGCTGATTAACTTTTTGCGTCAAGTCAGTATTATCTGCCAAAGTTTGACTGCCTAAATTTAAAGCGGCGTTGACTTGTGAAAGATATTCGCCTTTTTCTTGAGGCGGCAAGTCAACATTTTTTTCGACGAAACTTTTCAGCCATTGTTCCTTAGTTTTGCCAGCCGCGCAGTTTTTTTCAATGTCACGCATATTTTGAGAAAATCTGCCGATTGTTGAAGAAATTTCCGCCGCAAGTGCAACCGCTTCCGCAGCTGGATACTTATTGCTAGCTAAAACTTTAGTCAACCACTTTACATTGTCAACTTTACCTTTAGCCATGTAGGAAATTAAAATGTCCCTAGCAATGGGCGCAACGGTAATAAAAATTTTTTCAAAGTCAGCCGCCATACTTCATTCCTCCGTTATCTAGACGCGCTTTTAAGTTTAAGTTTTTCGTACATTTTCTTCATAGCGTCTATTGAATCCTTCATAATTTCCGAAAGTGAATGAGTATTTCCGATAGCCTCAATTATATCGGCGGTAGTCAGTGCAGACTTTTTCTTCACGAAGGCATTTTCAATCGCTTCACGTACGACGCCTTCCAAATCTGCGCCACAATAGCCAGCAGTGTTAGCGGCAAGATTATCAAGCGAAATTTTGTTAAGGTCAGCTTTACGGCGTTTTTTTATGTGAATCTCCAAAATTTTTTTGCGCTCTTCAAGGTTGGGCAAGTCGACGTAAAAAGTTTCGTCGAATCGACCTTTACGCAAAAGTTCAGGCGGGAGCGAATCAATTTTATTTGCAGTAGCTACGACGAAAGCTAAAGAATTTTTTTCCTGCATCCATGTTAAAAAATTTCCAAAAAGTCTAGTCGTAACTTCAGAGCCGCCGCCGTTGCCACTTACGCCAGCAAATGCCTTTTCAAGTTCATCAATCCAAAGTACGCACGGCGAACTTGCTTCAGTAATTTTTATTGCGCGACGCATATTGCCTTCTGATTCGCCGACGTACTTACCCATAAGTCTGCCCATATCAAGGCGAAGTAAAGGTACGTCGAACGCTTTAGCCGCCGCCTTCGCAGTTAAAGATTTTCCGCAACCTGGCATTCCAGCAATTAAAACGCCCTTCGGAATGTCGACGCCAAAATCTTGAGCCTTTTTAATATGTTTAAAAATTTCAGCTTTACGAAGTAGCCACGCTTTTAAATTTTCAAGTCCGCCGATGTCATTCATTGTTTCCTTGACGCGTACCATTTCCAAAATGCCAGACTTTTTAACAATCTGCTGTTTCTGTTCAAGAATTTTCGGCAAATCGGAATAAGTCAACATACCGTCTTCTGAAATGGCAAGCGAAAGGATATTTTGAATTTCAGTTTGTGACAGACCTTTTAGCCGTGTGACAAGTTTGTTGAGTAAATCTTCTGCGGGCTGGTCAATGCCTTGTACGTTGTTGAAGTCCCTGATAATTTCCTTGATATTATTTTCAGTCAGTGGATCAAGTTCCATAACCGTCGTGTAACTTTCCAACTCTTTCGGCAAAGTCACAAGCGGCGAAATTATGACAATGTTGCAGTCGTACTTGCCGCTAGTAATTTCCAGCGCTATAAATTTTAGCGTGGAAATTGTTTCAGGTTTATCCAAATTAAAATGGGCGTCTTGAAGAATCAGCGTTTTGTTGTCCAAATTGTCATCGCTGATTAAAAGTTGCAACGTTTCAGCTAAATCAGCTTTTGGCAAAGCGATAGTTTGACCGTCGCTAAAATCCCACGCGCCCAATAAATTCCATTCAATGACGCCGCGCCGTTGCTTTGTACAAAGTTCGTGAATAATTTCCTTAGCTTTATTTTCTTCAAAAGTGTCGACGTAAAGAATTGGTAAGCCCGCGTCAGTGTAGCGAATAAAATTGCGTTTAAATGTCTTCATACAATCACCGTTTTTAGTGAGTAGTTAGTAGTGAGTAGTGAGTAGGTTTTAGTCAGTAGTTTAACATTACGCATTAATCAAAGCGGCTTGTTGGCGAAGGCGAGCAATTCTGTCCTCTGTGTCGGGATGCGTAGAGAATAAACCCTTCAAAAATTTTTTCGTACCGTCGAAAGGATTGATAATGAACATATGGGCAGTTGATTCGCTAGCATTTGCGATTGGCGCTGAATTCATCGTGAACCTTTCAATTTTTTCAAGTGCGCTGGCAAGGTACAAAGGATTTCCGCAAATTTCGCCACCAGTTTTATCAGCGTCGTATTCGCGGGAACGTGAAATTGCCATTTGAATGATTGACGCGGCAAGCGGTGCAATGATTATCGCGGCAAGAGTTCCAATAAGTCCGCCGTTATCATCGTCATCACGGCTACCGAAAATCGCGCCCCATTGAACAATACTGCCAATCATTGAGATAACGCCAGCCATAGCGGCGGCGATTGTGCCAATTAAAATATCGCGGTGCTTGACGTGCGCCAATTCATGACCAAGTACGCCAGAAAGTTCGTTGTAGTCGAGCGCCTGCATAATTCCAGTTGTGACGGCAACGACGGCGTGTTCAGGATTTCTGCCAGTAGCAAAGGCATTTGGAACGTTACTTTCAATCACATAGACTCGCGGCATTGGCAGTTCAGCTTTATTTGCAAGTTTAGCCACGAGATTATAAAGTTGCGGCGCTTCACTTTCGGAAATTTCATGAGCGTCATACATTTTCAAAACCATTGTGTCGCTGTACCAGTAACTGAAAAAATTTATACCGAGCGAAATTATCAGCATTACAAACGCGCCAGTACTTCCGCCGACTAATTGCCCAACGGCAACCATTATCCCCATCATCAGCGCCATTAAAATAGCTGTCTTAAAAATATTCATATTAACACTTCCCTTTCTCTTTAACAGATAAAAATTCGCTACCAGTCATAATGTAGCGCCATAAATAATTTGCCGCGTCGCCAGCGTACTCAACGTTAATTCGTTTCGTCGCTGTAACGTCAGGCAAAATATTTGTCGTCTCAATAAAAATTTCGTCGCCGCATAAATCTACGCCGTAATGATTTTTATCAATGCCCATAGCCTGCGCCAATTTGCCAGGTCCAGAACATAAATCACGCAGATTATTTTTGCCACGACGTTTACGCATTAAATTTATTCCGTCCGTCGGTTGCAAGGCGCGAATTAAAACGGCGTCAGGAATATTTTCAGCGTTAGCAACAACATTCATGCAAAAGTACATTCCGTAAATCATGTAGACGTAAGCAAAACCGCCTAAGCCGTACTGAATTTTCGTCCGCGCAGTTAAGCCTTTGTAAGAATGCGCGGCGGCGTCAAGTGAACCCATATAAGCTTCCGTCTCAACGATAATTCCACTAGTTAGACCTTCAGGCGAATTGTGGAAAATTTTTTTGCCGATTAAAGCGCGGGCAACTTCCACGCCAGATTGTAAATAAAAATTTCTATCCAATTTCATTTTGCGATTATACCACAAAGATTTTTTATGTTAAAATTACAGAAAATTTGAGGAGGAATTTTTTTGAAGAAAATAAAAATCACCGTGATGAAAAAAGTTTGTCATCAAGATTTGATTGACCGCTATGAAAATCCTATTGCAAATGCTTGCAATATGGTCGAAGGCGCGGTATTCATTGCTGACGGCTGGAAACGTCCCGAAAATTTTTGTGAAAGTGCATGGGAAAGTATGTCGCCATTCGTACTTGGACTTTCGCACGGCGCGGAGGATTTTTACGAAGGCTGGATGAAAAATAAAAAGTCCGCAATGATTTCTTGCAATGACGGTTTTCGCCCAGTAAGTTTTCTTATTGAAACGCTTGACGAAGATGTTGACAACTAACTACTGACTACTTATTAGGTAGTAGGTAGTAGGATCTCCTACCCCCTACTGACTAAATATTATACTTTAAATCTTATGAAATGTTAAAGAATTTTTCGTTTAAATTTAAAAATTTAATTAAAAGGCGTGAACTTAAAATGTCTGACGAAAATATTTCTGCGCGGAAAAAAATTTTGCGGCAGGAAATAAATTCACGGTTGAAAACTTTGTCGCAGGAAGAGCGCGTACAGTTTAGCCGAGTAGTTGTAGAAAAATTTTTAGCGTCAACCATATATAAAAATTCCGCAGTGATAATGGCGTACTTGTCGACGGCAGAAGAAATTCAGTTGAACGAATTTATTTCAATCGCCTTGAAAGACGGAAAAATTTTAGCTGTACCATTCATTGAAGGGCACGAAATGAAAGCTGTATGTTTACCTAGTCTTGACGCATTGGAAGTTGGCGCGTACAAAATTTTGACGGTTAAGCGTGACGTTAGACAATTTATCGACGCTGAAAAAATTGATTGTGTGATAACGCCAGGACTTGCCTTCGACGATAACTTTAGCAGACTTGGTAAAGGCGGCGGCTACTACGATAAATTTTTATCCCGCGCAGTCAATGCAAAAAAAATCGCGCTTGCTTACGATTGCCAACTTGTTGAAAAAGTTCCAATCGAGCCGCACGATTTAAAAGTTGACGCCGTTATCACTCCTACGAAAATTTTGGAAGGTGGAATTTAATTTGGCATTGGAGATTGAACGAAAATTTTTAGTCGACACTGAAAAGTTACCCGTGCAGATTTTAACTGACGGCGAAAAAATTTTTCAAGGTTATTTATGCGTCGAACCTGCGCGGACTGTAAGAATACGGACTAAAGGTAAACGCGGCTTTCTCACGATAAAAAGCGCTAACGTCGGCATTGTACGTAAAGAATTTGAATATCAAATACCGATTGAAGATGCGTTGGAACTTTTAAAACTTTGTCCGTACGTCTTGGAAAAAATCCGCTATAAAATTGAACACGCTGGAAAAATTTGGGAAGTCGACGTTTTCGCGGGAAAATATACTGACTTAATTTTAGCAGAAGTTGAATTGACGGCGGCAGATGAAGTTGTAGAGTTTCCAGCTTGGATTGACAAGGAAGTTTCGGACGACCCGCGTTACTTTAATTCAAATTTGGCGTTAAATTCTTGAAAATTTTCATTTAAAAAATTTTTTTTGCGCGTTGAAAAATTTTTTAGTTGTGATAGAATTACTTTCAGTAAAAGATATTTTTTAGGAGGGCTTGCGATGAAATATATTTGCGTTTGCGGCTACGAATACGACGAAGAGGCTGGCGATCCCGATAACGGCATTGAACCTGGCACAAAATTTGAGGATTTGCCAGACGATTGGGTTTGTCCTATCTGCGGTCTTGGCAAAGATAGCTTTGAAAAAGAGTAAATTTTATTCAATGCGCAATTAACGCTTTCAGCTTTATCAAAAATCCTAAAAGCTAAAAGCTACAAGCTATATTAGGAGGTAAATTTTTTATGAAAATCACAGTAGTTGGTGCTGGTAACGTCGGAGCAACGGCGGCTAATGTTTTGGCAACGAAAGGCTTTGCAAGTGAAGTTGTACTTATCGACATTAAAGAAGGTCTTTCCGAAGGCAAGGCAATGGATATTATGCAAACTGCGCATATGTTGAACTTTGACACGAAGGTTAAAGGCGTCACCAATGACTACGCAGCAACGGCAGGCTCACAAGTCGTTGTAATTACGTCTGGCATTCCGCGTCGTCCTGGTATGAGCCGCGAAGACCTTATCGGTACTAACGCTAAAATCGTCAATCAAGTTGTTTCCAGCGTTTTGAAATATTCGCCTGACGCAATTTTAATCATCATTTCCAATCCTATGGACACGATGACTTATTTGACGATTAAATCTTCTGGCTTGCCGCGCAATCGCGTACTTGGTCAAGGTGGTATGCTTGATAGTAGCCGTTTCCGCTATTTCTTGGCTGAAGCATTGAAAGAGGCTGGCTACTCTGCATCAGTCACTGACGTTGACGGAATGGTTGTTGGCGGTCACAACGATAAAACTATGGTTCCGCTTGTAAGCTTGGCGACGTATCGCGGAATTCCTGTAACGCAACTTTTGAGTGACGAACAAATTACAAAGGCTGTTGAATCAACGAAAGTCGGCGGCGCAACTTTGACTAAACTTTTGGGAACGTCTGCTTGGTACGCACCTGGTGCAGCGGCGGCAGCTATGGTTGAGGCTATCGCGCTTGATTCTAAAAAATTAATTCCGTGCTGTGTCTACCTTGACGGCGAATATGGCGAAAAAGATTTGTGTATCGGCGTACCTGTAATTCTTGGCAAAGATGGCTGTGAAAAAATCGTCGAAGTTAAATGCTCTGACGCAGAAAAAGCGAAATTTGCTGAAAGCGTTGCGGCGGCTCGTGATACAAACGCTAAAATCGGTGACGCATTGAAATAAATCGCTAAAAATTT
>CAMJAZ010000095.1 GCA_946403735.1 uncultured Selenomonadales bacterium | reverse complement strand
TGGTAGTGGCTATTTTTGGAAAGTAAGGAGTGGAGCGGACTTTCGGCTCACTAAAAAATGGTTAAATATTGTAAATACTGTAAGTATTTTAGCGCGAAAATTTTTTTCGCGCTACGCTGAAAAAATTTTCGCTGAACTCCTAAAGGAAAAAAGAAAAGATTATTGAAAAAGTTAGATGTGGCGCGATTTAAGCCGCCGCGCCGTCTGTATTTTCTTTCTTTTTATGAGTATTTAACACGCGGGCGGGTCAATTATTGAAATTGTTTTGAAATTGCGGCAAAAATACTTTAAAATAAAAGGAGGGAATGAAAGTGTCGAAAATGACGGAAAGGCGGAAATAGCAAGTGGCAGATTGATATTGCCATTTCCGATTTAGTAGGAGGGGGGCGTCAAGGTACTTTCAGCGGGGGTATGGCTCTGCGCGGCGAAATGACAAAGTGTCAATCGGAAAATCTAAAAAGTTAAGTCTACAGACTTTACGGCTAAAAGTGTAAATAGATAGACTTGATTTAGTGAACTTTGCAAAGGGGGTAGGGTAAAAAGTTTTAAACGATAAAAAGTGCGAGCGCCGCCCCTTTAAATTTTGGGTAAAATCCCTGAAAGTTGAAATTGTCCTGCGAAAAGGTAGAATTTTTTAATTTTCAGCTACTCCAAAGGAAAAATGTGTCATAAAAAGTTCAGTTGGTTTAAGGGGCAAATACGGGCGAATACGGGCATTTGGAGGATAGCGCGATAAATATATCGCGTTTTTTATTTTAGGCGGCTAAAATCGAACGTGACGAAGTCAAAATTTTTGGCTAGGGAAAAATCAGTGCAAAGTATTTTGGGACGTGACGATTTAAACCGCGTGACATAGCGTATAAATCAAGTTATGACAGGTAGGGGGAGAAAAATTTTCTGCAGATGAATGACGAAAAGCAGGGGAAAAACTTCACACAAAATTTTTACTTTTCAAAGGAGGGATAGCTGGTAAAAGCTAGTAAAAACTAGCAAAAAAAGTATATAAAAAGTTGTTGAAAAGTTGTCTAATTCGGTAAAAAAAACATTTTATCGAGTGTCAAAAAGTGTACCAAAAGTACACCAAAAGTAGACTGATTCGGCGAAAATATTTTTTTCTTGAACGTCGAGAACGTAAAAAATTTTTCATTTGAGATTTAATCAGTAAAACTGCGCGGAAAATCGGTATAACAAAATGAAAGAAAAGGCGGCAGGTATTTAGCCGAAATGTAATAACAATATATTGAGATACTATGTAATTAAAAAAATATTAGTAGCAACAAAAAAATCCTTGACTAATATTTTTAATATGGTATAATTTAGCAAGATTAAAGGAGGTTGATTGTAATGACAACGGCATTGACAGTAAACGCGGCGGTTGAAATTAAAACGGCGTCGACAATTAGCAATTTAGCAGATGAATGGCTTGCCTTCGTAGATGTTCAACCTGCGACACTTGCAACGTACGATCGCGCACTGAAAAACTTCAAGCGCTGGCTTGCAGACAATAACGTCGTCGAAGTAAATCGCGCAGTTGTCATTGCTTATCGTGATTCACTCCTTGAATCTTTAAAAGCAACTACCGTCAATTTGTACCTTGTCTGCGTGAAAATGTTCGTGAAGTTTTTGGCGTCGAAAGGCATTTGTCCTAACTTTACCGACAACATTAAACGCGCAGATGTTGACACGTCGACACATAGCCGCGCCGCTTTAAACGTTGAAGAATGCAAGCAAGTATTTCACGTAATGACGGGCGGAAATGAAAAAAGCCTTCGTGACAAGGCGATTATCGGCTTGATGATGGCAACAGGACTTAGATGTTGTGAAATTTGCCGCTTGAATGTAGGTAATATCGAAAGACGCGGCAAGAAAATTATTATGCATGTACAGGGTAAAGGACGTAGCGACGCACGCGACAAAGTTATACTTCCTGCACAATGCGCGGCAATGATTCAAGCTTATCTTAAAGTTCGTGGACAAGTAGGAAGTAAAGCACCGTTGTTCGTGTCGACGTCAAGCCGTTGCAAGGGGCAACGTCTGCAAGCACAAACGATTAGCCGCCTTTGCAAAAAAGCGTTGAACGCGGCAGGATTTACCGCTGAATGTTACGTAGCACATAGTTTGCGCCATAGTTTTGCGACAAACGCTTTAATTGCTGGCGTTGGACTTCGTGACGTTTCAAAGGCAATGCGCCATAAATCGCTGATTGTCACGGAAATTTATTTGCACGATTTAGCAGAAATTAATAACACTGCGACGTCGACGGTTGCTAATCTTATTTTCTAAAGGAGGTGGAATAATGAAATTAGGAAAGATTTTGTCTGCAAATATCGACGAAACCGACTTGAAAAAGCTGGTAGGGGATAATTTAAAAAAACTGCGTGAAAAGGCTGGCTTGACGCAGGAACAATTAGGCGAAAAAATCGGCTTGACAGTAACCGCTATAGCGGCAAATGAACAAGGAAAAACATTTCCGAAGATAGCGACGTTGAATTTTCTTGCTGACTTTTACGGCGTGTCGACAGATGAAATTTTAGGAAGAAAAAGTAGCGACGTGGACGCGGCGATAAATTGTCTTAAGTCATTGGGCAGGGTAGAAAAGACGGAAAACGGAATGTATTGTCTGACGCTTGAGAATCAAAAAACATTCTTTTTCACGGAAGAGAATTTAGTTGACGTTGTCGAAGGCGCAAAAGAAAAAGCGCTTGAATCAGATAAAACTTTCCGCCAAATTTTTGAAAATCAATTTGCAAAAGTTAAAAACAGTGAAAGAAATGATAAAATGAATTGGGATATTTCTATTGCGTATAATTCCGCAAAAGGCGCGTCGATTATTGCTGAATACGGCGGCAATGAAGATGAAGTTCTGGAAATGTTTTTTGGAGACAAAAACGAGGCAGAAACAGCGCTGTCATTTGCACAGAAAGTTATTCCGCTGATTCTTGACGGGTACAATTCAGAGGTTTACGGCGGCGAATCGCCAGCAGGGGCAGTTGTCATTGCTAAGATTGACGGCAGGGCGTACAGGGCTATTTTTTGTGATAAATGGACTGCGCGGGAATTTGTAGACTTTATCAATAACACGGTTGAAGAAATTGTGAATCACGCTGAAACTTCGGTATAATAAAAAAACGCCTTATCAGTGATTAAGTAGAATTAAGCAATAATGCAGTTTGGGTTTAAAGTGCGGGAAAATTTTTGAGGGTAGACTACAAAATTTTCAAAAATGCAGACTATGTTTAGATATAAGCTACGGTAAAATTAAATGCAAAAAAAACGGCAATATTTAGGTAAAATCGCCGTTTTCGTGTACTATTCAGTACTTTACAAGATTATTGTTTCGTGGTAAAATTCTTATGCCAAAGTAAAAAAAAATCCTCCACAACAAGCCAAAGTTCAAAGGATTTTTTCAGCAATATTTTTCATAAAACGTACCTATATGTACACTAAATGTACTTGTACAACACGCAAACGAAACACAATCACCGCGTTTTCGTCTGAACTATATGCTAATTATAGCCTATTTTGTTTACGGAGGCAAGGGGGGGTTGAAAAAGAAAGTTGGCTTTCTAAGGAGGTGTTATGATGAAATATTATTTAAACGGGCAAGCTCTTCATGTTGCATTAATGCAACGTAGCGATAGTCTTTATCAAATTGCGCGTGAATTGCACGTCGACACTAAAACATTGAAAAAGGCGGTGGCTGGTAAACCTTTATCATTAAAAAGTTTTAGCCGTATCGTAAACGGTTTAGGCGTCGAAGTTAAAGAAATAAAAGAGAATCTAAAAGGAGAAAATAACCATGGCTAACGAAAATTTGGCTGAACGTTTAAACAAAGATTGTGACATTTCCATTGTTGCTAGCCGTTATCTGCAAGCCGCTCAAAAGAATACTTTTGTTTGTCCTAAATGTTCAAGCGGCACGGGCAAAAATGGTACAGGAATGCGTATTGACACAGAACGCAACAAACTTCATTGCTTTAAATGCGGTGTTGATTGGAGCGTCATTGATGTTATTCTGCATTGCGAACATTTAAGCAATAGCAGCAGTGATTTTATCGAGGCTTTAAAAATTGGTTGCCAAATTTACGGCTTGTACTTTGAAGAAAATAAATTTGTTCATACCACTGCTAAAGATGATTTTGACAACTTAGACGAAAAGGAGAAATTAGCAAAGAAAACATTTGCGCTGATTCACGCTGATATTGTTGACGCCCAAAAACACATTGAGGATTTGCCGCTTGATGATAGGCGCGGTTTAACTTTGTCGACTTTAAAACATTTTGGCGTTGGTTATCTGGCTAATTGGACACACCCAAATAACCGCCTTGCAGATGAATTTGCTGTACCAACACGCAGAATCATTATTCCGACTGGCGATTGTCTTTACCACTACAACGCCATTTTGCCTAAACGCGATCGGAATGACTCCAACAAAAAATATCGCGCTATGAATGCTGGCACGAAGGAAATTTTCAATTCGGCGGCTATTGTTCCTAACAAAATTGTTATCGCCGTTGAGGGCGAATTTGACGCTATGTCAATCTTTCAAGCGACTGGCGGAAATGTTAATGTCATTGCAACTGGGGGCGCGGCGTCTAGAAACATTGAAAAATTTTTTCAAGCCTTAGATACTGTTGAACGTCTGCAGTATCAAATTTTAATCCTTTTCGACGCCGATAAAACGGGCAGGGATAATTCACAAAAATTATTTAACTCCTTAACAAATTTAAATATTCCTGCTACAAGTGCATTTTTTACCGACGATTTTTCAAAGACAGACGCTAATGACGTTTTAGTCAATAAAGGCGTCGACGCTTTAAAATCACGTGTCGAACAAATTATTTCCGCCGCGCAGATTGAATTTGAACACGCCAAAAAAATTTTATTCTCCTTAGTAAACAAAATTTTACCGACTTTGCAAGACAACGAAGAAATAACCACGCCGCAAACTAATTGCACGTTGACAAATTTTTTCGCTACACATTTTGATTCAACCGTCACGAAGTATCAAAAATTTGTGGATCGTAAAAGTGGCTTTACAAACTTTGATAATGCGCAAATTTTAAATCCTGGCTTGTACATTTTAGGCGCATTGCCTGCCGCTGGCAAAACAACTTTCATCTGGCAACTTTTGGAACAATTCGCCAATCGTGGCGAAAATTGCGTTTTTTGTTCCTACGAAATGTCAAGGGAATTTTTAGCGACGAAAAGTCTTGCTAGACAAACTTTCATGGAAGACAAACATTCTACGTTGAGTAGTAGTGATATTCTGCGCGGTGGAACTTCTCCAACAATGCAAAAAATCTTAGCCGATTATAAATGCGGCAAAATTTCTTCTACTTTGTCTGTGTTGGAGTGTTCAACTGAAAACGTCGACGAATTAATTTCAATGCTTAAACCTTATTGCAACGATACTGACAAGCCGCCTATTTTCGCTATTGACTACCTACAAATTATTCCCGCGTCGACAGATAAATTAACCAGCGACAAACAACGCCTTGATGATGTTGTTCGTAAACTGAAAATCTTTCAGCGTGAATCAGACGCTACAATTTTTTTAATTTCGTCGTTTAACCGTATGAATTATAACATTTCCGCTAGTTTTGAATCTTTCAAGGAAACGGGCAATATTGAATACACTGCCGACACTTTGTTGGCACTTGAATTGTGGAAAAACTCAAATGACACGTCGTCAATACGAGAACTTTCAATGCGTCAACCGCGCCTTATTCAGCTGAAATGCTTAAAAAATCGTTTCGGCGCGTTATATGACATTTTCTTTGAATATTTTTCTAGACACGATTATTTTCAGCCCGCGAATGATTTTGACGAAGTGAAAAACACTGAATCGACAAATTTTAAACGGTGAATGCTATGTACAAACTGGCTACACAAATTGTCGTACCTAATGACAAATTAAACAAAGTTTTCTTTTCTCTTACTTTTGAAGAATTTATCGGAATAATGAACGAAGGAAGACAACTTGATATTGACGAACGCCCAAAAAAAAAGAAGGGCAAGCCTTCAATTACCACATTTATCAAACTTCAACTGCAAGGCAATTTGTCTGCAGATGATTTTGTTATTTGTTCAACGCCGCTTGATGCCTTCGACAGAGCCGTTTTTTGTGCCGCCGCTTCCGAAAGGCTTGCAGGAAATAGCACTACAAGCCTTTCGGCGATTTACCGTCTTGTACACGGACAAAGCGCTGGCGGAAATTACCGTCTAAAAGACAAGCAAGCAAAAGAAATTTTTTCTTCACTCAAAAAATTATCTTCATTGCTTATTTTCGCAGATTTAACCGAAATTTGCAAGCTTTATAAATGCGAGCCACTAAAAATTAATTTTAAGCCTATACTGCCTTGCAGAATCTACGAAGGCAAATTGTTAGGCGGAAATTCCACCACGCTAATTGATTTTACCGACGAACCGCCACTTTTAACTATTGCCAAACTCAAAAACAATCAGCTACTTTCTTTTGATTCTAATCTTTTGACAGACGCTAGCGACTTTAGCCGTTTTAACCGTCGAACAATCGCCGCTAGATTTTATACCTTGATTCGCGTGCTAGAAATCAAACTTCATAGCTTGACGCCGATTATTACTGTTGATGATGTTTTTGA
>CAMJAZ010000094.1 GCA_946403735.1 uncultured Selenomonadales bacterium | reverse complement strand
TAAAATCGTTTTCATTTTCGGCGAAGTATCAGCGCCCGTCAAAACAGACCTATCAATTTTCATTATGTCCATTGGTAAGCTGCTTAAAAGGCTGAATGACGAATAACCCGCGCCAAAATCATCAACCGAAATTATAAATCCCATTTCTTTCAGCGCGTTAATAATTTTTTCCGCATTTTGTCTAGCAGTTTTTTTATCAAAGTCGCCGAACATTGTTTCGGTTATTTCTAATTCAATAAGATTCGGCGGCAATTTATATTTCTCAATGATAGCCCGCATTTTTTCCAAGTAGCCTTCCTCTGTCATATGCAAGCGCGATTGATTAACGGAAATGGGTACAACTTCCTTTCCAGCATCAAGGCGTTCACGTTGCAGTTGACAAGTTTTTTCCAAAATGTAGTAGTCAACTTGAATGACAAAGCCATTTTGTTCAAAAAGCGGAATGAATTTACCAGGCGGCATAAATCCTGTTTCAGGACTAATCCAACGTACAAGCGCTTCAGCACCGACAATTCGGCGTGTCTTTATATCGTACTTCGGCTGATACCACGCTTTAAATTCATCATTTTGTAGAGCATAAATCATACGGTTTTCTATATCTTGTTCACTCTTCAAAGTTTCTTCCAGTTTTTCATCGAAAATTTTCACTTCATTACTTGAAGTCTGTTGACAAGCGATAACTGCACGACCTATAGCTTGCTGAATATCCAGCGTTTCATCGTAGCGACTTATTCCCGCTTTCATATGAATGACGATTTTTGCATTAGCATCTGCTGTATCCATATAGCTGTATTTTTCAATAATTTTCGTAGCCCAATCCAAAATATTTTCAACATTTTCAGCCTTACAGAAACAAACTAAATGTCCAACATCAATTCCCGCTGCTGTAAAAATTACTGGCTCGGAAGTTTTCAAACCGTTTGCTAATGCGTGGAATTGGCTATCCATAATTTTATAGCCTAAATTTTCCGTCATAACTACGTTACTCATCATTGAAAATACTGCAAAAAAAGTTTTAGTAGCGGGGCTTTTTTCTTTCAAATTTTTAAAAGCTGGCGGAACTTCCTTTTCAAGCCAAGAAACATTTGGCAAATTATATCTTGAATCGGTGTATGCCATACGCTGAATAATTTCAAATTGTTTCTTGTTCAAATTGCGCCTATAAATCAACGCGCCAATTATCGCCGTTAAAATAATTGCGATTAAAACTACAGTAAAAAGATTTCTATAAAGAATTTTTTTCAAACTCCACGTACTTGAAGTTTGTTGATGCTTAGCTAAAGCGTCACGAACCCAGCTAACATCAATGTGATTTATTTCTTTGTTCAAAATGTGCCAAAGTCTTAAATCGCCATTCAGGCAAGTTCCTAAACCTATTGACTGACTGTAAGCCGAAACGGCGCCAACTTCCAAATCATAAGTTCCTGCAGAGTCGATAAACGAATAAACTGAATCACGATTGATATAAACTACATCTGCGCGGCTATTTTCAACAGCCTTCAAACATTCTTCAAAAGTCGGCAAATAAATAATGTTGTCTTTTTCAAATTTCATTTCAATAAAATTTGTCGTGCAAAACATATCTGGTACGCATGCAACTTTCGGATTGTTTGAAGTCTCAAGAATATAATTTGCACGAGTTACTGGGACATAATCCATTTGAAAATATTGCTGTGTCGGATTTATGTTGTATTTTTCTGCCCAGCTGAAATCTGAAATAGCATCTGCAATAAAATCTATTTCGCCGTTCTGAATTAAATTTCTAGCCTCTTCGTAAGTTTTTGTCGGCAATATCTCAATTTCTACATTTAAATCTTTAGAAATTCTATCGATAATATCAACCATAAGCCCTTGTAAATTTCCATTATCATCGTGATAAACACGCGGCTTTTGATAAAATAAAACAGCCGTGCGAAGTTTTTTCTTTTCGTCTAAAAAATTTCTTTCATCACGATTTAAAAGTAAGGGAAACCCTTCTTTGAGGTAATATTTTCTTTTCAGCTTGTCACGAATATCAGACTGATCCATTAAAAGCTGATCCATTGCCCAATTTAATCTGTCCAAAAGGTCTTGTCTATCTGCGCGGACTGACAATCTATAATTTTGTCTGTCAAAAACTGCATACGTATGCTTAGATTTGTTGTAAAAAAGCATTGCATCAACATAGCCGTCAACTTCGCCGCGTTCATAAGCGTTAAGAATATCTTGATAAGTTTTGTAATTTATGAGGTTATATTGGAATCCTTCTGTACGTGCAACTTCGTCTAATCCAGGTGTATCATAATTCGTCCTAACACGCGCTAAATTTATTTGCGACTTTATTTTATCGCTCGTTATAACCAATTCCATAGGAAAACGTCCTACAACGTGGTCAGTAGACTTCGCATTCACAAGCCATTTATGGTCGCCAGGCAAATTTGGAATAATATCGACTTCACCTGTATTAAGTTTGTCTAAAAGGTCTGTCCAATCGTCGAAGGCAATATATTCAAATTCACAGGGAACATAATTTTCAAGAAATTCCATGTACTCGTAACCGTAGCCGACAGTATGTCCAGGTCGATCTTCATGCATAAATCCAGTGTTTACAACATAACCAACTTTCAATTTGGCATAATTATTTTGAGTAATTGGAGCAGACTCCACCTTAGAAATTAAAATTCTCTCTTCGTTCGTAACGTTGAGGATAGTTATTAATATCGTCGTGACAATAATAATTGTTGTTTTAAAAAATTTTTCACGAAGTTTTTGCACAGTCGATTACTCCAATATCTATTTATTTTTTATTTCACGGTAGGAAATTTTTTCTTGTCGCTATATTTCTATCTGTGATAGAATGGGTAAATAAATTTTTACAAGCCTAGAATCATTTAAATTAATTTATTATAGAATACAAAATTCATTAAATCAAGTTAAAAAGGCTACGTCCAAAATTCTAACCTACTGTAAACTTTTCAAAGAAAAATGATTAAATTAGAAAATCTTACAAAAAAATTCGGCGATAAAGTAGCCGTCGATGATTTAAATTTTGAAATTCTGCGCGGAGAAATTTTTGGACTGTTGGGCAAAAATGGCGCGGGAAAAACTACCACGATAAAAATGTTGACTCTGCAGTTGATGCCAACTTCAGGGCAAATTTTTTTTGAAGAAAAACTTCCGCAGGGAAATGAAATTGCGATAAAAAAGTTAATTGGCATTGTACCGCAACATTTAAATTTCGACCAAGATTTAACAGTCGGCGAAAATCTGGAACTTCACGCGCGACTTTATCATTTGCCGAAAGTTGAAAGACAAAAAAAAATCGACGAGCTTTTACACTTCGTCGAATTGGAAAAAGTTAAAAATTCTTTCGTAAAAAATTTATCGGGCGGAATGAAACGGCGCTTGCTGATAATACGTGCGCTGATTCACGAGCCGAAAATTTTATTTTTAGATGAGCCAACCGTAGCCCTTGACCCGCAAGTCCGCCGAAAAATTTGGGATTTAATACAAACGCTAAAGTCACGGGGAATTACAATAATTTTGACGACGCATTACATAGAAGAGGCTGAATTTTTATGTGACCGCGTAGCAATTTTAAACGTTGGAAAGTTAGTTGCGCTTGACACTACAAAAAATCTCTGCGCGGGAAAATCGCTTGAAGAAGTTTTTATTCAGCTGACGAATTAAAAAAATCTCCGACAAAACTTTTTGTTATCAGAGATAATTTTTTAGCTTGCAACATTTTTCAAATTTTTTCTGCGACGCCGATTTTCTTTCATTCTTTCAAATTCTTCCTTAGTTGTTGGCGGAATGTCGCTGTAGTCAATTTCTCTGTCTTCCAATGCTTTTAATTCCTCAATTTGTTCCTCCGTCAACGGTGGTATTTCTTTACCAGTAAAATTGTTCATAGTATTCAGCCTCCTCATTTTTATCAGCTTGACGCGCTGAAATTATTCTTGTCCTATCTTCACCGTTCAGTATAAATTACAGTCAAAATTTTTCCTACTCGACCAATTATTTTAAATCGGTCTTCACCTTCACTATGATTTTTATCATAATCATCATAATAATTTTCATCAAGAAAAACACGTGCCGCCGTTTCAAAACTTATTCCGTGCTTCTTACGATTTATTTTTGCCTTTTCGCTATCCCAAACAAATTTTAAATCGCCGAGATTAAAATTTATATCCATTAAACAACCTCCGCAAAATTTTCCATTCATTTCGACTTGCAAATTTAATTTCCTGCAAAAAAAAACGACGAACCTTTAAAATTCGTCGTAAAATCATTTTATAAAATTGACAAGCTAAATTTCTAACTTCGGGGCAATTTCTTCCATAGTGTACGCTTCGATAACGTCGCCTTCCTTAAAGTCACGAAAATCAATAATTGAAATGCCGCATTCGTAGCCAGCGGCAACTTCTTTGACTTCATCTTTAAAGCGACGGAGCGAATCAATTTCGCCGTCAAAAATTTCTACGTTATCGCGCAAAAGTCTAATCTTAGAATTATTTTGAATTTTGCCTTCCAGCACGTATGAACCAGCAACAAGCGCCTTTGAGAACTTCATAACCTTGCGAATTTCTACGCGACCTTGAATGACTTCCTTGTACTTAGGAGCTAACATACCAGTCATAGCGGCTTTAACATCGCCAATCGCATCATAAATTACGCGGTAAGTGCGAACGTCAACATTTTCAGTATCAGCGACGCGGCGGGCGTTATTATCAGGACGAACGTTAAACGCGATAATTAAAGCATTTGCAGACGACGCCAGCATAATATCAGATTCATTGACAGCGCCAACGCCAGAGTGAATGATATTTACGCGGACTTCTTCATTCTTTTCATTGAGCGCAAGCAGTGAACTTGACAACGCCTCAACTGAACCTTGCACGTCAGCTTTAACTAAAATGTTCAAGTCTTTAATCTTACCAGCTTTAATTTGCGTGAAGAGGTCATCAAGCGAAACTTTTTTAGATTTAATCAAATCATTTCTCTGCGCGGCTAAACGGTGTTCAGCAATAGACTTCGCAGTTTTTTCATCAAGTGCGGCAAGAATATCACCAGCGGCTGGAACGTCATTAAGTCCCAAAACTTCAACTGGAACGCTTGGACCAGCTTTTTTTACGTTATCGCCGCGATCATTAATCATTGCGCGAACTCTGCCAGAAGTTGTACCAGCTACGACGTAGTCACCAATTCTAAGCGTGCCTTTTTGTACAAGGACAGTAGCGACAGAACCGCGCCCTTTATCGAGTTGCGCCTCAATAATTACGCCGCGTGCATCGCAATTTGGATTAGCTTTAAGTTCCTGCATATCAGCAACAAGCAAAATCATTTCAAGTAGGTCATTTATACCGATATTTTTTTTGGCAGAAACTTCGACCATAACGGTATTGCCGCCGTAATCGTCGGAAACTAATTCGTACTCCATAAGTTCCTGCTTAACCTTCATGGGATTAGCGCCAGGCTTATCAATTTTGTTAATGGCAACGATAATCGGAACGCCTGCTGATTTAGCGTGGTTAATCGCCTCAACAGTCTGCGGCATAACGCCATCATCAGCGGCGACGACTAAAATTGCAATGTCAGTAACTTGTGCGCCGCGAGCCCTCATAGCCGTGAAAGCTTCGTGACCAGGCGTGTCAAGGAAGACAATTTTTCTATCGTTGCAAACGACTTGATACGCGCCGATATGTTGAGTAATGCCGCCTGCTTCGGTTGCAGTGACGGCAGATTTGCGGATAACGTCAAGCAATGAAGTTTTGCCGTGATCGACGTGACCCATAACAGTGACGACTGGCGGACGTGATTTTAAACTGCGCGGGTCATCTTCAATTTCAGGAATTAAAGTTGGATCGACTTCTGGCGGTAATTCTTCAGCAGTCACGCCAAATTCAGATGCGACGTATTCGGCAACATCGAAATTAACTTCTTGATTGATTGTGACCATAATTCCAGAATGCACAAGTTTTTTCATAACTTCCATAGCCGTACAACTCATCTTGCTAGCAAGGTCTTTAACAGCTATTGATGATGGAATTTTAATGTGCGTAGGACGGGCAATTTCAGCTTTATGTACAGGCGCGGGTTGTGGACGAACTTTCTTTTTAGGACGAAGACGCGGAGTAGTAGTCTGCTGTTGAATTTGCGCTTGCTGTTGACTCTTAGCGACGTTAGCGGCATTTTTATTGCGACGGTTACGACTACGATTTTGAGTTTTGCCGCCGTCTTCACGGCTACTGTCACGGTTTTTACGTTCGGTACGATCGCCGCGTTCTGGTCGACCTTCACCACGTTCAGCGCGTTCCATACGAATTTCATTGCGTTCAGAGCGTGAAGAACGGTCACGATTTTCCCGCGCAGGTCTGCTATCACGTTCGGATTGACTTTCCCGCGCAGATTTATCGCGACTATCATGAGAAGTTTTGCCTCCGTCACGGTCATCAAGCTGCGGGGGCGGCTGGCGGAGGCGGACATCAGCCTGGAGGATCAGGAGATCATGCTGAACTACGCTGCCCGCTTCAACACCCACTTCTTTGCGGGCACGCTGGACCCGGCGGATCCCTTCTGGACGGAGGACCCGGGATACGCGCTGTGGAACGCGAACCGGGACAGGCTGTCCTTCGGCGACTACATGATGC
>CAMJAZ010000093.1 GCA_946403735.1 uncultured Selenomonadales bacterium | reverse complement strand
TCTTTTGCTACTTTTCTTTTGCGCCAAAAGAAAAGTAGTTTATTTAAAAAATTTTTATTCAACACACCCTAGTAAGTTTTACCCGCTACTTGCTAAAAGCTAATATCGGGACGAAGTTTTTTAGCGTCGCCCAAGTAGACGTGGCAAACTTCATTCAAACTTTTATCAATGTCAGCCAAAACTAAAACGCGCAAACACATCGGCATACTTCCTTCAATATCAAGTTCCAACGTATCGAAAAGCGGCAAATATTGAAAATTTGGAAGTTGCCTAACGCCTGCAGTTGGAAAAGCGGCAGTTAAATCTTTCGTGGAAGAAAAAATTATCGCGCCAACTGTTTCTGGGTGAACTTGATTTGCCGACATAAGCTCCGTTATCAAAAGTTGCGCCGCCGCCCAAATTGCTTTCTGTGAATTTTCTTCAACAGTTATTGCGCCTCTCAATCCTCTAAGTGCCATTCAAATTTCCTCCAATTTTTTAAGACTCCAAATATTTTTCTTTAATCTGCTGTTGAACAGTTTCATTCTTCAAAAAATCTTCGTAGCTACAAATTCTATCAACCGTACCGTTCGGCGTAACGTCGATAATTCTATTTGCCAACGTCTCAACAAGTACGCGGTCTTTATCAGCAAAAATTATCGTACCGCTAAAATTTTTCAGCGCACGTTCATATTCTTCAATCTGCGGAAGGTCAAGACAAGTCGTCACGTTGTCCAGCAATAAAAAATTTGCGCCAAGTTTTTGAATTTCTTCAAGCTTAGCCCGCGCCGCTGTACTGGAATAGACTTGCGGCATATACGCAATTTTCACGCCGTCGCCAAATTTTACCGTGCCTTTGAAAGAATCCGCCGTATGTTCATTGAGCCAGACGGCATTTAAAGTTTTCAGCAAGCGTGATTGCCCCATTGTATTTCTTCCGACTAATGCAACTTTTTGACCGCGTCGAATCGTGAAGTTTAAATTTTGAAAAATTGGCTCGCCGTCACGAACTTTGACTAAATCGTTGACTTCCAAAACTATCGGCGCAGATAAATCTTTTGGATCGGTCGCTGGAAAATTTTCAGCAAGTTCAAAGTTTATCGGCGCAATTTTTTTTTCGCCCAGCTTAATAATTTTTGAGCAAGTGGACTTCAAAAAATATCTGTCGTTGCTGACGATGACTGCCGTTAAATTTTCGCGCGTCGTTAAAAAATTTATCAGCCATTCGACACCGTTAAAATCTAAATTCTTCGTAGGTTCATCAAGCTGTAAAATTATTTCCGCGTCATTCAAGCCGCGCAATGCACGTTTCAACTTGTCAATCGTGGACATTTCCGCCATATGAAGTTCTGAATAATCGGAGTAAACGCTACCCGTGACGGTCAACACTTCGCCAGTTACTCGAACTTCGCCAGACGTTGCTGGTAAACGTCCCGCGATTATGTCAAGCAATGAAGATTTTCCCGCGCCTTCACAACCTACGACGCCAATTTTTTCACCACGCTGTACGTCTAAGTTCAACGCTGAAAAAATTTCTTTCTGTCCAAGTTGCAATTTCAAATTTCGTATCTTAATCAATTTCAAAATCCTTTCTATCAATTAGGAATGCTTAATGCGTAATGATTTTTATTATTATTTTTTACTGCTTAATAATCGCATTGTTAATTTTATTGTCGAACTAATTATCAGTGACATTAACACCGTTAGCCAGAAAAAAATTATCGTATTCGGCGCAGTCATCAGCCGTCCTGATTCAGCTAGCCACTTGCTTAAATACGTTATCGCAAGAGGGTGAAGTAAATACACCAAGTACGAATTGGCGCCCAGATAATCTAGCAATGCTTGTATCGGTCGCGCAAATTTGTAGCATTGGAACAGCATAAATAAAAATATTGACGCGACGATTGTATATAAAAATCCTAGCGGCGAAAGTTGATGAGCCGTATTTATCGCGGACAGTACGTCGTAGCCTTTTGCGTAAATCAGCCAATAAAAATATCCTACAAAAAGTGTCAACGTCGTCACGAATGCTAGGCATATAAAACTTTTCCGCGCAGATAACCATTTGAAAAATTCCTGCGAATGTACGCCGAAAAATCCGCCGAGTAAAAATATAAATACATAGTGCAACACCAAATAATTTAGCCGCCACATTAAAAATAATTTCAACAATGAATCATCAGGCAGAAATGCTGTAAAGCTGGCAAGTTCCGTATTGTAGCTGGAAAAATAATTGAAGGCTATTTGCGCAATGAATATCGCCATAAATTTTTCCCGCGTTATGCCGCGCAGAATTTTTATCCATATCGGCATTAAAAGATAAAACCACACGAGTAGTACTAGGAAGTACAGCTGATATTTTGCCAAGCCGAAAAATAAAATTTGTAGCGCATAGGCTGGCGCGGGGATGCCTGTACCGTAAAAATAATTGTCGTGGACAATGTACAGCACCGACCAAAAAATATATGGCAACAATACCGCTTTGAATCTTCGCCGCAGAAAATTTCTGTAGCTGAATGGCGCGTTTAAATCAATTTTATAGAAAAGTCCGAATGCTGAAATAAAAAAGAAAATCGGCACGCTGAAACGTGAAACGATTTCCAAAATTGTGACCAAATGCAAATTTGGCGTGGGATTAGTCAAATACTGTGCGCCTACGTGAATGGCAACTACGCCGAGCATTGAAATGCCGCGAATGTATTTGATTGAGGGTAAATAAGGTTTCTGAACTTTTTGCACTTCGTTAGCTTGTATAAAAATTTTATTTAACTAGTCATTATCTGCTGATTTCAAATTCGACGTGAACACTTGCGGTACATTTCAGCGTACCTGATTCAATCGGCGTTTCATATGAAGAATCCATATTCGACATCATCATCATTTTTTCTTCCATACGCGGCGCCATAATCGACGCAGAATTTATCGACACGCTACGAACACTCACAATAACTTTTCCAAGTGCAGAAGCGGCAACTTCCGCTTTTTTCCGCGCGTCAAGGACGGCAAGTCTTAACGCTTCAGTCTGAAATTTTTCTCTGTCACGAATGCCGAAGTTGAGGGAGTCGATAGCATTAGCACCGTTTGAAAGTGCCGCGTCAATAACTTTACCGACTTTGTTTAAATCGGCAACAGCTATTGTAACGGTATTTGTGACTTCGTAGCCGTCAAAAATTTGGCGTCGATTTTCATCGGTGTGGTGAATTTGACGGAAACTATAATTTCCCGTACGAATATTTTTGCGGTCAATGCCAAGTGCAACGACGGAATTTATAACGTTCGTGGCGATACGTGAATTTTCAGATTGAACTTTCGTTGCGTCTCTGTCACGGCTGACGACGCCAACAGAAATTGTTGCAGTATCTGGCGGAGCTTCGACAACGCCTTCACCACTAACCGAAATAATCGGCACGTGGTCTTCTGCAAATGCCGTTGAATTAAGCATTAACGCTAAAACAAAAATCGTACAGAAAATTATTTTCGTCATAAAAATTTCACTCCATTTTAGGAAAAAATTCTTAATTCTTAATTAATCTAAATGCAACGGTAACGAAAACTACGCGGCTTAGAATGCGTCAACTCGTACAACTCGGGAAAGTCGCTGATAAATTCATTTAACAACGTGTATCCAAAATCCCTTATGCCAAATCCAAAATTTTTTTTCCGAATGTCCTGACCTGCAAAAGATAGCGGCACGAATCCATTTTTATCGCCATAATTTTTAGCCGTCTCGTGCAATACATCGTGAATCTGTTGCAATTTCTTTTTAGGATTTTTCATTCCATTTTGTCCGCACTTAACGAATCTGTCATTGAGCGCCTTTTCACGTTCAACAGATCTTTTAGCAAACTTAGGCTTAAAATTCTGCGCGGCAGTAGAATTTTTGAGTTCGACAGTTTTAGCCGCCGTTGCAGTTTCAGTCGAAGGTTCAAATTTATCGTCATAAGATTGTAAAGGCTGAAAAATAGTTATGTCAGAAATTTCACTTGACGTTTCAATTACAGTTGAACTTTTGGCAGTCGACAACGTTTCATTCACGGTTAAAGTTGGCGCGTCAATAACGGCTGGTGTAACTTCAACGGTAATATCTGAAAGTTCAACAGGTTCAGGCAACATTTGCAACGGCTTAGTTTGTTCAATATCAAGCGGCGTTGAAATGTCGGCGATAATAGAATCTTCAGCGGCTGAAATATTTTCGTCACTATTAGGCGACGACTTCAAAATAATATTCTGCTTAATCTTTGTTGAAGATTTTTGCATAGCAGAATTTTTATTTTCCTCCGCCGTAAGTCTAACGCCAATAGCCCATTGCGGCGATTCAAATTTGCGTTCAAGCTCGGCAATTTTACGTTCAAGCGTAGCAATTTTTTCTTGTGACTCAACATCTGCGCGGGTTTCTTCGATAGGTAAATCTGCCTCCACCGTGACTTGGGGCGGCTCTACTTTTTTTGAAACATCAGCGTCATTAAGCACGTCCAAAGAAATAAATTCACTACAAGCATTTTGAAAGGAAACAGATGAATCTTTCCTGCCGATGCCGATAACATTGACGCCGTATTCACGAAGGCGCACGGCTAATGGCGTGAAGTCACTGTCATTTGAAACGATAGCAAAAGTTGTAGCCTCACGTTTATAAAGCACGTCCATTGCGTCGATAGCCAATGACATATCGGTAGCGTTTTTGCCAGATGAAAAATCAATTTGGTGAACAGTACGCATACCGTAATTTAAAATACATTCGTTCCACTTATGAAGACCAATTTTTTCCCAGTTACCGTAGATACGACGAATAAAAACTTCACCGCGTCGTTCAAGATTGTCCATAATTAGCTTTCCGTATTTTGCAGAAACATTTTCAGCATCAATGAAAAGCGCGATTTTTTGTACAGTCTCCATAGCGTCACCGCCTTAAAAGCAGTCGAAAGTTTTTATTGCGCCAAACTTTATAAGTTCACTAGCCGCGCTAGGATCGCCGATAAGAATTCGCGTTTCAACTTCATTGAAATCATCAGCGTTAATTTTTATGCGTTCAGCTAAATTTTCTTCCTTAACTTTTTTCCAAAGAGCTTTTCTAGAAGTTTTTGTATCTTTGTAAACTTCGTGATTGTAAAAAATATTCATAGATGATTCGCTTTTATTTTCGTCGCAGTTGAAAAAGACGAAAACTCTGCTAGGTTTTGCCATTAAATAAATCACACTCCAAATAAGTTTTTGTCGAACTCCCGCGCAGTATAACATTTTTTTTAGTGAATTGTAAATAACTTTGAAAATTGTTGACGCTTGAAAAATTTTAAACTTCGCGTGATGAAATTAGCGGCTTGTATACATTTTGATTATGTCAATTAAAGTGATATAATTCAGCGTCGATTAAAATAAAAATTTTATAGGAGGATTAATTGTGATAAAAAAATTTTTCGTTGCGACGATAGCAAGTCTAGCTGTCTTTATCGCGGCTCAATTTAATATCTGCGGCGCGATGATTGCACCTCATCAAATGTACTTGGGCGGACTTACTTTCGGCTCAAAGATTGACGAAATGAAACGACTTCACGGCGAACCAGACGCAATTTATAACGGCGATGAAGGCTACGCAACGTGTACTTATGGCGACTTAGTTTTAGTTCACTACAATAAATTCAGTGGGCAAATTTATGGAATTGATGTCACCGATAAAAATTCAAATTGGCGCGGCGATCAAAATATCGGCGTCGGTATGTATTTTGACGAATGGTTAAAAGTTCATCCCGAACCCGATATAGTTAAAGTCGGCGACGTTCAAACGGTATACTTGTACTTTCATTATAAATCTGATCCCGTCGTGCATGAAACTTTCCGCGATTATGGATTGTTTATCGCGTTCAACAATAAAAGCGGCGTAATAACTGAAATGCAAATTTGCGGCGATAATGACATGGCGACTTTTGAAGAAACTTTCGACGGCGTAATATCTGATATGCTTGTACCGATTGAAAAATAATTTGGCGGAGGAAATTTATGTGGAAGAAAATTTTTATCGCGTCGACATTCATTCTTATATTTTTTTTCGCCGCAATTATTTTTTTATTCCCCCACATTAATATTTGTAACGCAAAAATGCCGCGAAGTGAAATGTACTTGGGCACCCTTACGGTCGGGTCTTCAATCGCCGAAATGAAAAAAATTTATGGCACTCCAAATGCTGACGGCATGGGCTTTGAAGAAAATCGCAGTTGTACTTACGGCGACGACGTTTTAATTTATTACAACACGCTGGAAGAAAAAATTCAATCTGTTGTAGTTAGCGGCAATAACGGCTGGACAACGCCTTCAGGTTTTGGCGTCGGCGGCAATATCCGAACGGTTTTAAATGCCTATGGTAGCCCAGACTATAGCACGTCTAACAATTCAAAAAAAGTTTACATGTATTTTCATTGCTATAAAAATGAACCGCAATTTGGACTTGTCATTTTGATTGATGAAAATAACGGGCGTATTCTTGAGATTGGAGTTTACGGCGACAATACGGAAAGAACTTTTGATGAATACTATGAAGATTTGGCGGCAACCTTAGTTGCTAGTAGCTAAATTTTTTGTAAGTTTTTAGTTGATAGATTTTTTATTTTTTATTAACTACTTTTTCTTTTGGCGCAAAAGAAAAAGTAGCAAAAAGAAAACAGCCCGCTGAAATCGCATCACGCGATTTACGCGGGCGGGCGCACGTCCTTGTGCGCCCCCTTC
>CAMJAZ010000092.1 GCA_946403735.1 uncultured Selenomonadales bacterium | reverse complement strand
AACGGTACAGGAAAATTTGGTGAAATTTTATATATGCCACTCATTGGGAAACAATTTGTAGGCGCAACACAAACTTTTATATCCATTGGCGCATTTGAAACGCTTTCAGAGGCAGAGGCTACATTAAAATATATTAAAACAAAATTTTGCCGCGTTATGCTGGGCATTTTGAAAGTTACGCAAGATAATACACCAGCAACTTGGGCGAAAGTGCCGTTGCAAGATTTTACGTCGTCAAGTGATATTGATTGGGGCAAAAGTATTTCGGAAATTGATTCTCAACTTTACGCAAAATATAAATTGTCGGCGGAGGAAATAAATTTTATCGAATCGACGATTAAGCCGATGAATTAAAATTTTTCTTGACAGGTTTATATTTGACGAAGTAAAATTTTTTCTCAAAGTTTTTGTGAAGGGAGCATTTGACGTGCAGAAAAATTTTAAAAAAAATTTTTTTAGTGTGCAGAAATTTGCAGTTCAGCTATGCTACAATCAAAACCTAAACAGCAAAAAATTTTTGGCATAGTGAAAGGACAGGTGCAGGGATGTTTTATTATAGATTTCAATTAACTTATGATTGCGATGATGATTCAAATCTTTCAGCGATAGCGGCGTTGGACAATGTATCGCGTCGTGAATGGCGCTACCACGTTGCTGAATTTGCATCTGGACTTAGCGACGAAAATTTAGGCGGCAAAATGACTTTCATAGCTTACCGCGCTAAACCAAGTAATTTTTTAATGCTTGTGTCAGTCGATGACATTCAACCATTAAACGCTACGAAGATAATAAAAAGAATTGAAAAATATCTTGTCGAACAAGCCGAACAAGGCGAATACATTATGGAAGACGTTAAAATTTCGCGCCTTGAAGAAATTACCACGACGCAGTTTGCGAAAATTTGCGATCAAGCTAACCGCTCCGATTACGTGCAAGATTATTATAGAGTCGTCGACGCTACTGGCATAAATTGTTTGAATAACGATAACTTCAAATTGAGTGAAAATATTTGTAGCAATAAAAAAATTAGCTACGCGGCGGCGAAAAAAAGCGCGGCTAAACTTTTGGCAGATACAACTTTCTTTGATGAACTCGGCAGAATTTACGCAGGCGAAAACGCTAAACACTTTTACGGGCAACCAGTTCACTATAAAATTGTAGCTGGCAACAGTAAATCTTCGCAGGCATTAGCGACGTTGCTTGCCAATGCGCTTTACGTGAATAAACGTTTGACGAGTCGGCGCATTAACTTTTTCACAAACATAACGGAAAATTGTTATTATGAGGACGATTTTGAAGGGCTGGTAAGAAACGCGGCTGGCGGCGTCGTAGTCATTGAGTTAAGCGGCGAGCGCGTGAGAAGTGGACAATTTGCCTACGCTTACGAAGAAGTTGTAGACTTCATAGCTGAAAATGTTCGTAGGAATTGCCGCAATACGTTATTCATCTTTGTTGAGATTGTCAATAAGCCAGGATTTTCTCCGCAACTTATCGCTAAACTTCAAGACGATTTACATTTAATCGAATTGCAGGAAGGCGCGGGCAATCGTGATGAAGCGCTGGTTTATCTGAAAAATTTAATGGAAAGTTCCGAAATGGCGGACGTTTACACGGACGCGGAACTTTTGGAGGCGATGGGCGACAAGTTGACCTTCCGCGCGTCAGATATTTATCAAGTGCAGGAAAAACTTTATAGCAACGCGCTGAAAGATAAAAGTTACCCCGCCTACCGTGAAGTTGATAGAATCGCCGTGAAAGTTGATGCGAAAGATGGCGACGCTTACAAGGAACTTCAAAATTTAATTGGCTTGACAGAGCAAAAAGATTTAATTGAACAGATTTTAGCCGCGCACCGTGTACAGAAAATGCGGCTTGACTTTGGACTTGATAAGCAGAAAGCGTCGTTGCATATGTCGTTCACAGGAAATCCAGGGAGTGCAAAAACTACGGTATCAAGGCTTATCGCGTCGATCCTTAGCAAGGAAGGCGTGTTGAAGTCAGGACGTTTTGTAGAATGTGGACGCGCAGATTTAGTTGCAAAGTACGTTGGCTGGACGGCTAAAGCAGTTCGTGAAAAGTTCAATGAAGCACGCGGCGGCGTACTGTTCATTGATGAAGCGTACGCGCTTTCAGACGGCGAACATTCAACTTTCGGCGATGAAGCTATTCACACGATTGTACAAGAAATGGAAAATCACCGCGAAGATGTCATTGTAATTTTTGCTGGCTATCCAGATAAGATGAAAGAATTTCTTGACCGCAACGAAGGCTTGAGAAGTCGAATTGCTTTTCACGTAAATTTTCCAGATTATAACGCTGATGAGTTGGTACAGATTTTGAAGTTAATGGCGTCGAAGAAAAATTATAATCTTGACGACGAAGTTATTACGCACTGCAAGAAAATTTTTAAACGCGCCGCTGGTAAAAAGAATTTTGGTAACGGTCGATTTGTACGCAACCTTTTGGAGCAAGCGTCATTGAAACACGCCCGCAGAATTATTCGCGAACATAAAGACGGCGAAGTTACGAAGGAAGATTTGTTGACTTTCAAGGTAGATGATTTTGAAGTCAACGTCGATAAAACGTACAAGGAAGATAAATTTTTAGGCTTTAAATTTAAAAATTAAAATTTAGTTGCAAAGTTTCTCATAAAAAATAGCCGCAAATTTCTAAACGAAGTTTGTGGCTTATTTTTAATGCTAAATTCTTAATTCTTGATTCTTAATTTTTTATAGTTCGCCATTGGGTGACGATAATTCCCGCCAACATCAGCACGCAACCAAAAATTTCACGTCCGCTCATAACTTCGCCCAAAAGTAGCCAGCCCGATAATGCGCCAAAAATTGATTCAAAACTCATCAAAATTGCCGCCGCCGAAGGTTCAGCGTACTTTTGACCGTAAATTTGCAACGTGAACGCTACACCTGAACTCATTACGCCGCCGTAAAAAATCGGAAATGCCGCGTTTAAAATTGCGTCCCACGACGGATTTTCAAAAATCGTCATCGCTATGAAACTTAATATCGCCGTTACGAAAACTTGACTGGTTGAAAGGTCTATAGTGTCAACTTTGTTTGCGAATTTGTCAACAGCTAAAATTTGCAACGTCCAAAATACTGCGCCTATTAGTAAAAGGAAGTCGCCAAAGTTTATTGTAAGCTCTTCACTTATCGCCAAAAAGTACAAACCAGTTATTGCCAGAAATGCGCCAATCCAATTTTCCGTACGAATTTTTTTACCGAGCCATTTTGAGACAAGCGGAACGAAAATTATGTAAAGGCACGTTATGAACGCCGCTTTGCCAGCCGTCGTGTAAACCATTGCGACTTGCTGAAATGAACTTGCGATAAATAAAAATATTCCGCAGAAAATTCCCGCTAAAAAACCGCGTCCATATTTGCCAGCGCGACGATCTTTTAATCTTTCAGCGTGTGTGAAGTACATAACTGCGAGCATTGCTAAAAAGCCGATAAAATATCTTGCCGCCGCGTAGGAAAATGGTCCGAGTCCGTCCATTCCGCTCATCTGCGCGACAAAAGTTGTTCCCCAAAAAAATGATGCGCCAAGTAACATTAAAGCGCCGCGTAATTGCATTATTCATTCCTACCTTTACTTGTATTTGAAAAATTTTTGTTGGCTGTTTTGTCATGCGTAGTGACGCATTACATCTGCAAGTGGTTGGACAGACATCAAGCGATAGCCAGCCACGTGGTTAGCCGTTACACCTAAAACGCGCAAAAACCCCCGTTGCGATCGGGGGTTTTTCTTGTGCCTTGATGATAATATATTTTATTTTTTTCTATAACAAAATTTTACCACACCAAATTTTTTTGCAACTTTATAGTAGAAATTTTAGCTAATCGAATCTATCTAAATTATATTTCGTGCAAGCCTCCACAGGATTTTTCACAGAATTCATCGGACAACAAACCTGACAGCCTTCATAATCGTTATGCAAAATTCTGTACCGCGCCGCCACATATTCATACGAATTTAAAATTTCGTCCCAATTCACAAATTCTTTACCGTCTTTAATCTGTATAAAATTTTTTATGTTCAGCGTCGGTTGAAACCAACTGCAAAAATCCATTCGTCCATCTGGGTACAAGTCAATTTCATTCCAAGGAGCAAAACAAATTTCCCTGTCCTCAACTTTTTTTAGGTGCAACGTCGACGAAATGTCATCAACTATCGACAAAGTATTTTTTCCGCATTCTTCACGAATTTTATTGCGCTGATTCAATTCATCAATGACAGACCGTCCTTCAGCAAGTTTTAAAATTTTCGCGTACTTTTTATTAAGTTCGTCAAGCGGAATTGCTTCAACTTCCTGCTGAATACTTGCCGCCTCCTTCGCAGGAATCCACAGCCTAAAGTAAACGATAACTTTTTCGGCTAGTACGCGCTCCAACTCCATTAAAGTTTTCAGCGCAGGTCGAGTTATCGCGGGATTTGTAAAGTAATCGCTTGACATATCGTTTTCCGTATAATCGAAGAAAAAAACGATAAAGCCCGCGTGAAGGTTAAGTGCAAGTTCCATAAAGTTTAAAATGTCGTCGGCATTGTCTTTGTTTATAACCATTGATAAATCTGGCGCAAATCAAAGTTTATTTACGGCGTCAAGCTTTTTGAGATAACTTTCAATGTTACGAATTATGAACGGGAAAAGTTTTTTAGCCGTGTCGCCGTCGTCACTGTCCCAACAACTTTTCGCAAAAATTTCCGCGTTGGAGGCATTAAGTGAAAAATGCGTCTTGAAAAGATTTTTACAAGCAATTTGCTGAAATTTTTCGTTGAAAGCAATTCCATTTGATTCAGTCATCAGCGTAATTTGCGGGAAATTTTCGCTCATAAACTTCATATAGTTATAACTTTCCTTCGCAAAAAATGCGTCGCCACCAGTTACAAGCACCATGTTAATCTTTTCGTACAGCGGGCGGCAAAGTTCGTAGTACCAAGCAGGAATCATCGCGTGATTAACTTCTTCGCCAAAACCTAGACGTACTCCGCAATAACGACATTTCGCATTACAAGCGTTTGTAATTCTGATTCGTAGAAGTCCGCCGCTTAGATCCGTGCAACATTCTGGGTGACGCTTGAGAATTTGCGGCAAAACTTTTTTTATTTCTGCGCTGTAACGACCTTCCTTGAAACCAAATTTTTCAAAGTGCCATAATAAATTAAAATCCGCGTGAAGTAAATCTGGATTTTTGGTGCGATAATCTTCTGTAGAAAAAAATGGTGAAGGGTCTTTACCTTCACGCCAACCAATTTTTAAATAATGTTCCGCCGCGTCAAGATATTTTCCTAAGCCGTAAGTTTTTTTGTACCATTCGGCGTCAAATAACAAAGAATTTTCTATGTATTTTTTTTCATCAGAATCCATTTTGCTATCTCCTAAAAAATTTTAAACTTTTACGCGCTGAACTTTTAAATCATTGTGCCAGTGAACGTAACCGCCAACCATCATTGTGTAAGCGTCGGGGCTTACAACTTGAAATTGCACCGCGCAGGGTACATTGTCGCAAACATTCGCGTCCATAAGTTTATCATCAATCGGCGTGGAAATTACGCAGGCAATATCATAAAGTTCTTGCCGCAGTTCAACTTTAAATTTCCAATCGATAACGTAAATTTCGCCGCGCTTGCCGTCAAAAATTGCCTTCGTCTTACTGAATCGCGAATCAGTGTAAATTAAATCAATTCCCGTCGCGTTTCTAATATGATACGCCATTCCTAAGCACTCAATATTTTGGTTGAACTGTACGACCATTCGCAAAATAACTTCCTGCCCAAAAATAATTTCGTCGACAAGTTCGCCGTTCAAGTCCATAAGTTGAACATTTAAAAATTCTGCGCGTCCGTCATTAGCGCGATTGTAAGCGGCATTCTTCAAAAAATTTTCCTTGCCACGTGACAAATTTTCAGCGTCAATCGGTATATTAAAATCTTGCGTATCATCATCAAGTTGGGACAATTTAGCCTCTTCAATAAGTGACGCTACCTGCTCAGCCTTTTCGCCTATAACTTCACGTCGCATACGAATCAATTCATTTCGATAAACTTCAACAACATCTTTAGCTGGCGCGTCCATAATCAATTTTCCAGCTTGCAGATAAAAAGCGCGTTCACATAAATTTTTCACCGCAAAAGTATCATGACTGACAAATAAAACTGTTACGCCGCTGTCAATCATCGATCGCATTTTATCCATACATTTACTTTGAAAAAATGCGTCGCCAACGCTTAAAGCCTCGTCAATTATTAAAATATCTGGCTCCAAAAATGCATTGACTGCAAATGCAAGCCGCGCGAACATTCCTGACGAATAAGTTTTAACTGGTTGCTTTACAAAGTCGCCAATATCAGCAAATGCAACTATATCGTCAAGCTTTTTATCCATTTCTTCGCGTGACTGACCCATTAAAAGCCCATTCATATAAATATTTTCAATGCCAGTCATATCTGGATTAAATCCTGCGCCAAGTTCCAAAAGTGACGCAATTTTACCGTTGACTTCCAAAATTCCGCCTGAAGGTGTCAAAACACCAGTTATCATTTTTAGTAGCGTCGACTTGCCAGCGCCATTTTTTCCGATAAGCCCAACATTTTCACCGCGCCGAATTTCAAATGAAACGTCCTGCAGTGCAAAAAAATCTTTACTGTATCGCTTATGAAATGGATGAAACGCTTCCTTCAAGCGGTCAATGTTGTTTTCGCAAATCTTATAA
>CAMJAZ010000091.1 GCA_946403735.1 uncultured Selenomonadales bacterium | reverse complement strand
TTCTACATTCTTAATTCTAAATTCTTAATTCTAGTTAGCCCAATACTTCAACGAGGTCATCTTGACCAGCTTTTACGTCGCCAGTCTTGAGCGGACGAACTGCGCGGTAAGCGGCAGTATTCGTGATAATAAGCGGTGTAGTAACAGGATAGCCAGCTTTGTGGATCGCGTCAATGTCGAAGGAAACGAGGAGATCGCCGCGTTTGACTTCTTGATTTTCTTGAACGTGAACTTCAAAGTGTTCGCCATTGAGTTTAACGGTATCAATACCAATGTGCATAAGAATTTCAGTACCGTCAGGAGTTACCATACCAACAGCGTGTTTAGTTGGGAAGACGAGGTTAATAGTACCGTCAGCAGGCGCATAAAGTTTGCCTTCCGTAGGTTCAACAGCAACGCCGTCACCCATAGCACGTGATGAGAATCCGTCGTCAGGAACTTCATTCATGAGCATCATACGACCAGTAAGGTGAGCGCCAAGTACAGCGTCTTTCATCTTCGGCGTTTCAGGTTCAGCCGCCGCAGATCCGCCGCCGCCACCAGTTGCCGCTTCAACCATACCGCGATCAATCTTGCCTTCGCGAATGGCTTCGACAAATTCTTCAAAGTTCGCTTTAACAATCGTGACGCTAGGTCCGTAGATAACTTGAATTGCGTTACCTTTAATGACGACGCCGCCAGCACCAGTACCCTTTAAGATACCTTCATCAACTTTCGAGCCGTCAACTAAGGTTAAGCGCAAACGTGTAGCGCAGCAGTCAATTTCAGTTACGTTGTCGACGCCGCCAACACCTTTAAGAATTGTAGCAGACTTCATATCAAAATCAGCAGGAACATTAGCCGCGCCGCCACCAGCAACGCCGACGCCTGTAGCTTTTTGATAATCAGCTTTGGACATCATCTTAACTTCTTCGTCATCAGCTTCACGACCTGGAGTCTTAAGATCCCATTTCATGATGAAGAATTTAAATGTGACGAAGTAGAGGACTGCGTAAACTGCGAATACTGGCAACATCATCATCCAGTTGGATTTTGCTTGACCAGGCAGTACGCCGTAAAGGATAAAGTCGATTAAACCATCAGAGAATGTAGTCCCTATCGCAATGCCTAAAATATGGCAAGTTGCAAATGCGAGACCTGCATAAATAACGTGGATACCGAAAAGTTCTTTTGCAAGGAATAAGAAAGTAAATTCGATAGGTTCAGTAATACCCGTCAAGAATGAAGTTAAACCGACGGAGAAGAGCAATGAACCAGCGGCTTCTTTCTTTTCAGGACGTGCGCAAGTGTACATTGCAAACGCCGCTGCAGGAAGACCAGCCATCATGAAGGGGAATTTACCAGTTAAGAAACGGCAAGCTTCAACTGAAAAATGTTCGGTGTTAGGTGATGCCAATTCCGCAAAGAAAATGTTTTGTGCACCCATAACGGTTTGACCGTCAATAACCGCAGTTCCGCCAAGTCCTGTTTGCCAGAAAGGCAAATAGAAAATGTGGTGAAGTCCGAATGGGATTAATGCACGTTCACAACAACCGAAGAAGAATGTACCGAAATAGCCTGACGCTTTAACAACGTCGCCAAGTTTGAAAATGCCTGACTGAATGATAGGCCATACAAGATACATGATAAAGCCAGTTGCAATACCAAAAATCATACTGGCGATAGGAATAAAACGAGTGCCGCCGAAAAATGCAAATGCAGGTGGAAGTTGCGTCTTGTAGAAACGGTTACAAATTTCAGCCGCCGCAAGACCAGTTACGATACCTGCGAAAACACCCATCTGCAACGTTGAAATACCGAGAACAGTTGCAATAGCACCGTCGCGTACGTTAGCTTCAGGGTTGACAGCGTCGCCAATCAGCGTGCCGTCGAGTTGTAAAAATACGTGAATCGTCGTCAGCATGACGAGATAAAAAATTGCAGCACCAAGTACAGCGATACCTTTTTCTTTCTTCGCCATACCAAGTGCGACCGCCAGCGCAAAAATCAACGGCAAATTACCGAAGATTGCTCCGCCGACGTTTGAAAGAATAAGCATGAAACCGAAAAGTCCGCCACCTTCATGGAGTATGCTTTGTAAACCATACGCCGCGATGGTAGTGGGATTTGAAAATGATGCACCTATACCCAACAATACGCCCGCGAAAGGCAATACTGCGATCGGCAGAAACAGTGATTTACCGATCTGTTGGGCAACGGCAAATGCCGAGCCGCCAGAGTCGCTCATGTGAAGACCTCCTTACCATTAAACAAAATCCTTACTGAACAAGATTGACCATAACCCCCCATTATTATTGGTTTAATCCTGCGTTATTCTATTTCAGAATTAATAAAATTGCAAGGATTTTTTTATGTTTCGCGCCCATAATATAAAAAAATTTTGGCGTAACATTTTTAGCCCGCAGATGATTTTTCAACACCATTCTGCTATAATATTTTTATGAAAATTTTTATCATGCATTAAGCATTACAAATTAAGCATTCCTAATTAAATTTGAAAAGGGGAGTTGTAAAAGTGGAAGGAATTATTCTGCCGTACAAAGGGAAAAAGCCGAAAATTGCTGGCAATGTTTTTGTAGCGCCAAATGCATCCATTGTTGGCGACGTAAAAATTGGCACGGGTTCAAGTATATGGTTTGGCGCGGCAGTTCGTGGCGATTTTCAACCTGTAACTATCGGCGCTTTTACGAACATTCAAGACAACGCAACCATTCACGTTATGGGCGATTCTCCCACTGAAATAGGAAATTACGTCACGGTTGGACATAACGCGCTGGTTCATTGCCGCAGTATCGGTGACAACTGCTTAATCGGTATGGGTTCAATAATTTTAGGATACTCCGAAATTGGCAGTAACTGCATAATCAGCGCGGGAACTCTTTTAACGCAGTATAAAAAAATTCCTGACAATTCGCTTGTCTTCGGTAATCCTGCAAAAATTATGCGTGCGATTCGTGACGATGAAATTGAAGCTTTGCGAGCCTCCGCCATGCATTATTATGAATGTTCGTTGGACTACATTAGACAGGGACTTGTTGCTGAACTTAAAGACGATTAAAATTTTCTACAAATTAAAAGCTAATACCTAAAAACTACAATGGAGTGATTTTTTTGGCAGTAAATGTATTTGACACACTCAAAGAAAGAGGATTTATCGCGCAGTGTACTGATGAAGACGCCGTTAGAAAACTTCTTGGCGAAAAATCCGTAACGTTTTACATTGGATTCGACCCTACAGCAGATAGCCTTCACGCAGGACACTTTATCGCGCTTATGGTTATGGCTCATATGCAACGCGCAGGTCATCGCCCAATTTGTCTTGTCGGCGGCGGCACTGGTACTATTGGCGACCCGTCAGGACGTTCAGACCTTCGCAAAGTTATGACTGATGAAGTTATCGAACATAACTGCGAATGTTTCAAAAAGCAAATTTCCCGCTTTATCGACTTTACGGACGGTAAGGCGTTAATGGTAAACAATGGCGACTGGTTACGCAAGCTGAATTATATTGACCTTCTGCGCGAAGTTGGCACGCATTTTACGGTTAATCGTATGTTGGCGGCGGAATGTTACAAGCAACGCTGGGAAAAAGGTTTGACGTTCCTTGAGTTCAACTATATGGTTATGCAAGCTTACGACTTTTACAAGCTGAATAACGACTTCAACTGCGAAATGGAACTTGGCGGCGACGACCAATGGTCAAACATAATTGCTGGCGTCGAACTTACGCGGCGTAAGACTGGACGCGCAGTTTACGGTTTAACGAATAAACTTTTGACGAAGAGTGACGGTTCGAAAATGGGCAAGACTGCTGGCGGCGCGTTGTGGCTTGACGCTGAAAAAGTTTCGCCTTACGATTTTTATCAGTACTGGCGCAACGTCGACGACGCGGACGTTAAAACTTGCCTGTCATTGTTGACGTTCCTTCCTATGGACGAAGTAAAACGCCTTAGCGCGTTGAAAGATTCTGCGATTAACGAAGCTAAAAAAGTTTTGGCGTACGAAGTCACAAAGTTAGTTCACGGCGAAGATGCGGCGAATCAAGCGGCTAAATCTGCGGCTGAAATTTTCGCGGGTCAAAGTTCAGACAATATGCCAAGCGTTGAAGTTCCTGACGCCGTCGGTAAAAAACTTTTGGACGTACTTGCCGCTAATAAAATTATTGAGTCGAAAGCTGAAGGTCGCCGCTTAATTTCACAAAATGGTTTGACGCTCAACGATGAAAAAATTTCTAGCGTTGACTTTGTCTTAACTGAAAAAGATTTTCCTAACGGCGCGGCGATTGTTCGCAAAGGCAAGAAAAAATTTTATAAGTTGGTGAAGTAAATGGAAGTTTTGTTCCCAAATTTTCAAGTTATCAATGGAAATCAACTTATCTTTACTCGTGCTAAGTTATCAATTAATGCCAATGAAAATTTTTACCAAACATTGAAAAGTAGGCTGAAAATTCGTCGTGCTGAAAATGTTTCATTCGTCCGCGTTGGTCAAAATGGTGACGGCGGATACGTTATGGCTGACGACTTCCGCAAGGGGGGGGGTATAGCGTATTCCTTTGGTATATCCACTGAAATTTCATGGGATTTTGCAATGAGCCAGCGCGACTACGATATTTTTATGTACGACATGACGATTGACGGCTTGCCTTTTGAAAATGAAAAATTTCACTTTTTCAAGGAAGGTATTGGCGGCGCTACTGATAAAGAAAAATCTTTAGACACGCTTGAAAATTTCATCAAGCGAAATGGTCACGAAAATAATTCCAATATGATTTTGAAAATGGACGTTGAAGGCGCGGAATGGGATTTTCTTGAAAGTGTTTCATCGTCGACGCTGAATCAGTTTGACCAAATTTTATTTGAATTTCACGATCTCACACGTCATAAAACTGATAAAGAAATGATTCGAACAATCAGCGCGATTGACAAAATAAATTTGACGCATACGCTAATCCATCTTCACGGAAATAATTTTGGCTATTACATTAACTCGGAAAGTTTTGGTGTAATTCCTGACGTTTTGGAGTTGACATATTTGCGGACGGAAAATCACAAATTCCACGACGACAAAGAAATTTTGCTACCGACAGAATTAGATTTTCCAAATGGAAATAGATTGCCAGATATTCCGCTTGGTTATTGGAATAAAATTAATTGGAATTAAGCTAAAAATTTTAAAATCTATCTAAAGTTTATCGCATAACATTTAAAAATTTGCACTAAAAAAGGGAGTTCCTCAATTTGAGAAACTCCCTTTAAGTTTAAGCTACTCCGCTGAATAGCGGCGAAGTCGTCACGCTACGTTAGCATTCAACGCCTTCAAGCTTAGTCAGTAATTATTCCCACGTACGGTTATTGCCTCTGTTAATAGCTTTAACATCTTGCCAGCCGCCAGTGCCATTAGAAAGCCTGAATGTAGTTTCTTGTGACATATTGGTTACAACAATGCTTGAGCCGTTCGTAAGACCCACTGTAATTTGATTGCTTGCAATAGAAGTCTTGTTAGCATCAATATCGCTAAGTGTGACATCGTACAGCCAGATGAGGTCGTTAGCGTCAACTCTGTCAATGCGGTCATTGCTGGAATGATATTGACCATCGTTGTCGGTGTAACCATATTGTTTGAAGTAGAAGAAGGTATCTTCGCCGTTGCCGCCGATTAAGGAGTTGGCTTCGCCGCCGCCGCCCCACAGACTGGTTGAGGTGTTGTTACCGCCTGCAATAATCGTGTTGTTAGTGCTACCGCCTGCCAAAGTCAACTTAGTATCAGCAACGTTGTTAGCATTGATAACGCCGATGCCATCATATTTGTTCTTGTCAAGGTTCTTGTCATTAAGCCAAATATTGACATTGCCAAGATCAGATGCAACGTTCAAAGTATCTCTGCCGCGTCCAGTATTACCAAGATAAAGGTCAGTTACACCGTCATAAGTGAAGGCGTTGACACTACTGGTCATACCGATTTTAGTGTTGTAAATCTTTTCATCGTCGCCGAATTGGATTCTAACGATATGGTTATCAGTGTTGGAGAATGCGCCGTCGCTATGAATTCTAACTTTCGTGTCATCCTTAAGGGCAATTTCTGCTCTGTTAGCGTTGGCACTCAAGCTTGCATAGTTAGAGGACGTTCCAAGATAGACAAGGTCAGACGTGGAGTAGTCAGCATCAGTTGATTTGTAGAAGCTGTAGTCGTAAAGATCATTGTTGCCACTGGAGTAAGTGTAGCCGTTGTGAGTGCCGAAGTAGAAGAAGTTACCTGCAACGCTTGAGCTATTGCCGCCAGAGTAAATGGTATCATTACCGCCGCCAGCTGCAACGTACTTGCGAGCGCCGTTGTCATTGCTACCGTGTACGCCGATAGTTTCATTTGCACTTGAGCCGTAAACCGTAGCTTTGCTTTCATTGTCAAGATACAGGCTATTGACGCTTGCAAAGCTGTCACTACCAAGACTTACAGTAAATTCAGTCGTTACGCCGCTACCTACGAAGATACCGCCAGCTCTTTCAGCTTTATAGTAGTTAGCAATATCATCATTGGAAGATACAGTTTCAATTTGACCGTTTCTAATAAAGGATACTTTGCTTTCACCAACGAGGAAGTGTGCAGCGGAGGATACGGCCAGATCGCTGAAGGTGATTGAGGATGAGCCAGAGTAAGCAATAATTTGGTCATTTCTTGTTCTGAAGTTCAAGCTAAGCGCATCTGCTACCAAAATGTTGCTACCAGAAGTGTTATC
>CAMJAZ010000090.1 GCA_946403735.1 uncultured Selenomonadales bacterium | reverse complement strand
CTTACAGTTTGGCGTTACAAAATAAAGCTGACGATGAAAAAATAAAAATTTCCAAAGAAAATATTTACGAAGTCGCGCAGGTTAGCCGTCTGTTTCAATTTGTCACAAAGAAGGCGTCAAGTACTTCAACGGTCGGACACATTTTCGGTTTAGGTGTAAGCGGCTTTATCGGCTCGGTTATTGAGATTGAAGCAATGGTCTTTCCAGCTGAAAAGGGCAAAGGTACAATTCGATTCAATGAAACGGCTGGCAGTATGGCTAAAGATTCAGTGTTTAATGCGGCGTCGGTACTGCGGCAAGTCACGGGCAAAGATATTCACGATTACGACGTACACATTAACGTTATAGGCGGCGGCAATATTGACGGACCAAGCGCAGGTACGGCGATTTTGTCAGCATTAGTCAGCGCGATTACAGGTAAAAAAATTCGACAGGACGTAGCGGTTACTGGTGAAATTTCTTTGCAAGGTAAAGTTCGACCAGTCGGCGGCGTTTTTGAGAAAGCTTACGGTGCTAAACAGGCTGGCATTAAAACTTTAGTCATTCCGAAGGAAAATGCTAAAGATATTCCGCAAGGTCATTTAGGCTTGAAAATTTATCCAGTCGATACGGCGGAGGACGCCTTTAAATATATTTTTGCGGATGACGAATAAATTTCATAAAAATTAATTCCCAACTTGAAAACAGGTTGGAAAATTTTTTCATTTCAAAAAAGCTTGACTACCCCCCCCCTACTTGCAATAAAATTAAAAAATTAATCGTTATGTTGTATTTCAAGGAAGTTTGATTTTTATGAACATTGATAATTCAACGCCCAACAAAGAATTGATTGGTACAGACGATGCCGATAATATAAAAAATTCGGGCGCGGTCACAAAAATTTATGCGCAGGACGGCAACGATACTGTCGATAATTCTGCAAATCTTGTTACGATTTCTGGCGGTATTGATGGCGATGGCAACACCACTACTACAACCACTACTGAAGAAACTACGTCAACTACGCCGACAGTTACAAGCGGCAGTGGCACGGGCGATACGATTATTAACAATATCAATAATTATTACGGCAACTATACCGATATGTCAGGCAACAACGGAACAATCGTAAATCAAAGCAGCGTTTCTGGCGGCGTCACCAATAACACAAGCATTGACAACAGCAAAAATATCGTCATCAGCGGCAATACGTGGACTTACAACGGCGGCGACAAAGTCATAAATAATTATGTTGAAGGGCAAGTCGTACAGCTAGCTAGCGATTATACAGGAATTGACGTTCAAGGAAATAGTTTCTTGGTCAAGTCGAGTAGCGGCGCAGTTGAAATTCAAAATTCGCGCGACAAATTCATCGGCTACAGCGGCAACGACAATAATGTTGTAGCTTATTCATACTTGGCAAGCGACGGCAGACAAATTGACGGGCGCGGTAAGTCTCAAGCTGAAATTATGATCGGCGGAGATAATTCTAATAATCAAATTTTTGCAGGAAGTGGCGGTTCCAGTATGTGGGGCGGCAATGGCGGCGCTGATACGTTGACAGGTGGCGAAGGCTACGACGAATTTTTCTTTGCAATGGGCAGTGGAAATGACGTTGTGAAAAATGCTGGCGACAATGACGTTATAAATTTGCTCGGCGTTTCACTTAGTCAAATTTCAAGTTTCAGCTATGATAGTTCGTCCGTCGACTTGAACTTTAATAACGGTGAGCATTTGAAAGTTGAAAGTACGTCAAGCGTTGGTTATCGCGTTGAAAACCAAACTTACACTTTCAGTCACGCTACGGGACAATGGTCGACAAAATAAATTTAGCTCAAAAAAATTAACTCTGCGGAAAAATTTTCTGCAGAGTTTTTTTATTGCAAATTTTTCTTTAAAGAGTTTGACGCAAAAATTTTTAATCGATACAATGTGAAAAAAATTTCAAGCGTTCGTAAGGAAGGAAGATTTTTTATGAAAGACGGAATTAAAATCGTCACGATTGGCGGCGGCAGTAGCTATACGCCTGAACTTATGGAAGGCTTTATTAAACGCCATCACGAATTGCCGATTAAAGAAATTTGGCTTGTCGACATTGAAGACGGCAGGGAAAAACTTGAAATTGTCGGCGAATTGGCTAAACGTATGTGGAAGGCGGCAGGTTACGACGTAAAAGTTAATTTGACTTTAAATCGGCGTGACGCTTTAAAGGACGCAGATTTTGTCACGACACAATTTCGCGTTGGTCTTCTGCCCGCAAGAATTAAAGATGAGCGAATACCGCTTTACTACGGAATGTTGGGACAGGAGACAAACGGCGCTGGCGGAATTTTTAAGGCGTTTAGAACAATTCCTGTGATAAAGTCGATTGTCGAAGATATGCGCGAACTTTGCCCTAATGCGTGGCTGATTAACTTCACCAATCCCAGCGGTATGATAACTGAAACTGTCATAAAACATTTTGGCTGGAAACGCTGTATTGGTCTTTGCAACGTGCCAGAAATTTCTATGAAACATGAGCCGAAAAATATCGGTAAGACACGCGCTGAATTAAATTACCGATTCGCTGGCATAAATCATTTTCACTGGCACAAAGTTTTTGACAAAGACGGTAACGACGTAACCGCGCAGATTATAAATCATCTCAATGACGCGGACGGCGGAACACCGAAAAATATTTTTCAAGCGAAATTTCCACTTGATTTAATTCAGTCGACAAAACTTTTACCGTGCGGCTATCATCGCTATTATTACCTTGCAACTGAAATGGTAAATCACGCCGTCGAAGAATTTAAACGGCACGGTACGCGAGCTGAACAGGTTAAAGCTACGGAAGATGCATTGTTTGAACTTTATAAAAATCCAGATTTAAATGTTAAGCCAAAGGAACTTGAAAAGCGCGGCGGTACGTATTACAGCGACGCGGCTTGCGAATGTATCAGCGCCATTTATAACGATAAGCGCCAACTGCTCATCGTCAACACGCAAAATAAAGGCGCAATTTCCTGCTTGCCGTATGATTCAATCGTTGAAATTTCAAGTCTTGTATCGGCTACTGGTGCAGAGCCTTTAACTTGGGGAAATTTTGATTCGCATGAACGTGGCTGGTTACAACTTATGAAGGCTATGGAAGAATGCGTTATCGACGCCGCCTTGACTGGTGATTACAGTATGGCGCTTAAAGCTTTTAACATTAATCCGCTTATTGAAAATGGCACGAATGGAATTAACGCGCTCAATGAACTTTTTGTGGCGCATGAAAAATATTTGCCGCAGTTTGCCGACACGATTAAAATTTTGAAGGATAAAGGTGTTTCGCCTAAAGATGAAGTCGTCCGCGAAATTATTGCTAATGGCAATTAAAATTTATTTTAGATAGTTTAAATAAATATACAAGATGACAATTCCAGGTACGCCGAACACGCCGACAATTAGACAATGAATGAACGTTACCTTAATAGTAAAAATGCCGATGAAGTTTATAGCGTAAAGAATTATTGCGCCGACGATACTATTTTTCAAAAGCCAAAATGGCAGTGAAATTATTTTTATCAGTGCAAAAATAATTAATACGCCGATAACCGTACCGATTATAATTTGTAAATCCATCTTTTTCATTTCAAATCCTTTCAATCAGATTGACACGTTAAACTTGACTTTGTTTTCCGCGCAGATTATAATTTCTTTAACCAAAAACCCGCCGTAAAAGCGGGCTTGGCGTGTCAGACAAACGAATTTGTTCTTAAAATCAGTGGTACACTTCGCACCGTCTGAATTAGGGGTTCAGGCGGTAATATCGCGCTTAACTAAAAAGGTTGATCAACGCGACGATAAGGTTTCCTGCAGAAAGCGCAATGCTAATCCATTCACATCACTTTGGAGGAAGTGACAAATCCGCCTGTCGTTCAATGACACCGCCGAAATTATAAAGCTTATAAATAGCACTGTCAATAATTAGCCGTCTGAAGTTCAGGCGGTATTTTTTTGTTCAACTTGACTTTGTTTTCAGCGATGATTAAAATTTCTTACACGATAATTTTCACGAATAATTTTTGAATGAGAAGGTAGAGTTATGCTTAAAATTAGTAAAACTTTTTCAAGCCATACCCCCCCCCGTATAGCGTCACGTTCCAATAAAAATTTTTTGGTTATTGGCAATTCCATTTCAATTCACGGAACTTGCGAATATTGGTGGAGCATTTGTGGAATGGGCGCAAGCCGTAAAGAAAATGATTTTGTGCATTTAATCGCAAATACGTTGAGCCAAAATTATCAGACAAATTTTGACATTATAAATTTTGTTCAGTGGGAAGCAATGCACTATGACCGTTCGGAAGCGCTGTCACTTTTAGATACATTCAACGGCAACAATTATGATTTCATTATCATTCAGCTTGGCGAAAATATAAGTAATTTTGATACGCTTGAAAGTGATTTTAAAGCATTGATAAATTACATAAAAAATAAAATTTGTGACGCTAAAATTATCTTGACTGGAAATTTTTTTACTTTTAAAAATGAAATTATCGACAAAATAAAAATAAAAGTTTGTAATGAAATGGGCGTCAACTTCGTCGATTTGCAGGACATTAACACTGCTGATTATTGCGTAGGTATTGGTTATGAAGTTTTTGACGAAAATGGAAATAAACACGTCGTCAATCACAAAGGCGTAGCGATTCATCCCAACGATAAAGCTATGAAAGTTTACGCCGAAAGAATTTTGCAACTTGTTAATAAATAATAAAAAAATTTTTAGTTTAAAACTAACAATGGAGGTTACACGATGAAAAAAATTATCGTAATTGCTGGCGACGGAATTGGTAAGGAAGTTACTGCGTCGGCGGTCGAAGTTTTGAAAAAAGTTGACGCGAAATTTAACATTGGCTTGGAATTTGAAGATCGCGACGCTGGCGGCACTGCTTACGAAAAATTTGGTGAACCGTTGCCCGCTGAAACGCTCGACGCTTGCAAAAAAGCTGACGCAGTTTTATTCGGTGCAGTCGGTGGAAAAAAATGGGATACGTTGCCAGTACATCTTCGCCCAGAAAAAGCGCTTTTCGGTCTTCGCAAAGGTTTAGGACTTTTCGCGAATTTGCGCCCCGTGAAAGTTTATTCGCCACTTATTGACGGTTCGCCGCTTAAACCTGAACTCGTCGAAGGCGCTGACCTTTTAATTGTTCGTGAACTTGTCGGCGGAATTTATTTTGGCGAACGTTGCGAATCTGAATTTGTTGACGGCGTTGAAAGTGCTTGGGACACTGAAAAATATTCTGTACCAGAAATTGAAAGAATTGCTAAACTTGCCTTTGAAACGGCTAAAATTCGTCGTGGCAAATTAACTTCCGTCGATAAAGCTAACGTTTTAGCGTCTTCAAGATTATGGCGGCGCGTCGTAAACGAACTTGCGAAAAATTTTAATGACGTTGAACTGAATCATTTGTACGTTGACAACTGCGCAATGCAACTTGCCGTAAATCCAAAACAATTTGATGTAATTGTCACGTCAAATATTTTCGGCGATATTTTGAGCGATGAAGCAGCAGTTATCGGCGGTTCAATCGGTTTAATGCCGTCGGCGTCGATTGGCGAACTGACAAGCCTTTACGAACCGATTCACGGTTCAGCTCCTGATATTGCTGGAAAAAATATTGCTAATCCAATGGGATCAATTTTAAGTGCCGCTATGCTTTTACGCTACAGTTTGAATAATTCTGACGCCGCGCAGGCTATTGAAAGCGCCGTCGATAAAACTTTGGCTGATGGTTATCGTACCGCTGATATTTTTAAAGACGGTTTCAAAAAAATCGGTACGGATGAATGTACTAAAATTATTTGTGACAGAATTTAATTTCTACTCACTAACTTTAGCGTAAACGTGCGGAATTTCTCCTTTGTACGGCGGAATGTAAACTTCATCAAGCGCATCAACTGCAACAGTAATTCCCCAAATTTTTAAAGTTTCAGCAACGCCGCCGCGCATTGTAATTGCATTTTGTAAAGTTTTTTTATCGCCAATCGCGCTAACTTCAAACGGCGCAGATGAACGAACATTATTTACTGAAAGTGTTGGTCCTGCGCAACGTATTTCACTTAACGCCGTTAAACGTTGTCCGTTAATCGAAATTGCTTCTGCTCCTGCTGCGCGCAATTCATTCACAACTCGCAATAAATCATCATCGTGAATTACGTACGAATTTTGATTTTCATCATTCAACGCAACTTTTTCACTGTCATTCATCTTTATCACGACGCCTTCACCGATTAATCCTGTTAATCCTGCTTGAATTTTTAAATCGGCGATTAATTTCGATGAATCTATTTCAGAATTTTTTTCTGCCTCACTCAATTTTAATTTCAATTCGTCGCGTTCATTTTCTACTTTCAAAAGTCGCGAAGATAATTCCGCGTTTAATTCGTTTGGTACGCTAAATTTTATAATTTGCCAAATTTCCATAAATATTAAAAATCCTACGCTAATTAAGAGTAGGATTTTTAAATTTCTGTAAAAAAACTTTTTTATCATTATCACGCCTTCGATTAAAATTTTTTCACGAAGTATAATTGAAAAAGTTTTTTGTGTCCATATTATTAAAAAAAATTTTTTTTTTTATTTATTCACAAATTCTCAACAGATTTCAATAAATTTGCCATTTCCATTGCCGAAATTGCCGCGTCCGCGCCTTTATTTCCCGATTTTGTTCCTGCTCTTTCAATCGCTTGCTGAATATTTTCCGTCGTCACAATGCCAAAAATTGTTGGAAT
>CAMJAZ010000089.1 GCA_946403735.1 uncultured Selenomonadales bacterium | reverse complement strand
GATATTGTAAAAGCCAATTTTCTTTCCGTCGTCAATCATCATATTGTAGACTGGGGCAACGTAAAATTCATTGTTTACGCGCAGATTCAATTCAATCATTTTCTTTGCGTAGGTTACGTAATCGCGCCCGTGTGAAAAATTGTAAATGCCAACCGTCGCCTCGTTGGAAATGACTTCCTTTTCACGAACCATTGTCACAAAATTATTTTCATCAAATTTTATGAACGACCATTTATTATCGTCAGCAAACATTGTCATAATCAAGCCGTCAAGCCCTGCACCTGCGCGGAGATAATCGTTAATGTCAATGTCAACGTACTGGTCGGAATTTGCAATCATCAGCGCATCATCATTGTCAATAAATTTTTCAGCAAGCAGTACGGTACACGCCGCGCCTTCAGTCACTTTGTCGACGGTTATAACTTCGCAATTCGGCGAAAAAGTTTTAAGCCTATCTTCAAGATTATATTTTTCTAAGTGTTCAGCAAGACAGAGAAAAATAAATTTGTGTGGAATTTTCGGCGTAATATTTTTTATCACGCATTCAATCATAGCGTGACCGTGAATTTCAATCAGCGGCTTGGGAAGTTCATAGCCAGCATTGGCAAAACGGCTACCACGTCCCGCCATTGGGATAACGATATTCAACATTTATTTTGCCGTTACTGAGAACTTATAAAAAGTATTAAACTTTTATGTCCCATTCCTGATTCACCGCGTCCGCTTTTGCATAAAGCTACTTGCGTTTGCTGTGACGCTCCACAAGCTTTAATTCCCCGCGTATATATACAGGTTTTCTTTAACGTGAAATTTTCAAAGAATACGTGGAGCATAAATAGTCAACATAAAAAGCTTTCAGTAACGGTCTTCACCTCCTTATTTTTTTGATTATTTTATAATTTATTATAAGTTATTCTTAACTGTTAAACCCCTCCTCGACAAGATATTTATCATTGTTCGCGCCAGGAATTTTTACGACGATTGTTACGCTATCTTCCAGCGCTGTAAAGTCAGTTGCGTCATTCGGTTCAACGACGATAATGTCACCGCTATTAAAAATTTTGTCGAACATTTTCACGCGCCCACTTTGAATAACGGTGATTTCCGTAGCAATTTTGTGGTAGTGCGCATCTTCATAATCGCCAGCAGAATATTCTTTAATGGCAACTTCAACGTCATTTGTACGGTAAATCGTCGGTTCAAAATTTCCAACAAACCAGCCTTTGAACATATCGGCAAGTTTAGCAGTCTTCAAGTTAAAGCCTCCTTAAAAATTTTTCTTAATATGCGTTTCGTACTCATCAACTTCCTTCGGTACGGTAAGTGGAAAATAATTTTTCTCTGAAATTTCATAGCGCCCAATCATTTTTTGTTGCAAAATCAATTCGTTATAGACGGGGCAAACGTAATATTGACCGTTAACATTAGAATCTTTGCGAATCATTGACTTTGCACCCGCAACAAAATCTGCGCCGTGCTTAAAGTAATAAAAGCCAGCAGTAGCGTGACTGCTTATTGGGTCTTTCTCGGAAGTTTCAATTACTATATCATTTTCATCAGTACGGACGAATGACCAGCGCGGGTGAACTGATTCAAACGTAATTATCCCGCCGTCAAGATTTCTTTCACGGAAATTTTCAATGATTGCTTGAAGGTCAACTTCCAAAACTTGATCGCCGTTGCTGATGATAAGTTCGTCGGCATTGTCGATAAATTCCGCCGCCAGTAAGACTGTGCAAGCCGCGCCAGCCGTCATATTTTCAGCGACAATCACGCGGCATTTTGGAGATAAAAGTTTCAGCGATTTCCCAATATGATATTTTCGCGCATCCTCTTTCGTCACGACGAAAATAAAATTATCAGCTTGAATTTCTTGAACACCTTCAAAGACACGTTGAAAAAGCGGCTTATGGGCAATTTGCGTAAAATTTTTGTTGTAGCGAAAGCCAGCGTCTTTAAAAATTTTACTCTCGCCAGCCATAGGAATTATAACGTTCATATTGCGTCCTCCTCTGCCAATTTTATCGACGCCTTCAACGCTTGATAGTTTACGTCTTTAATTGTCTCGACTTGGTAGACGTGACCGCCTGAATCTTTCGCCGCCTTAATGCCGTTAAAATTATCTTCGACGATTAAACATTCTTTCGGTTGAAGTCCAAATTTTGAAATTGCCGTCTGATAAATTTCTGGATGAGGTTTAGGATTTTTCACATCTTGGTTACTCAACAAAAATTCTACGTAATTGATAAGGTTGCTTTTTTGCATCATCATTTCAACAGAATTTCGCACGGAATTTGACGCGACCGCTAATCGATAACCTTCCGCCTTCAACTTTGAAAGCGCGTATTCGTGATAGAAAATCGGCTTGCACTTCTGATAAATAATTTCCATTGTATATTGTTGTTTCATTTCGTTAATGAAGGAATGCAACGCACGCGGCAAATTATGTTCCATACTAAGCATTTCAAGTTTTTTTCGCGTCGGCAAGCCGTCATAAGTTACTAAATGATCGTAACGGCTTATCGCGTAGCCAAAAAGTCCCAACGCCTTATTCAGCGCTTCGTAATGCCAATCTTTAGCCTCGATTAGTACGCCGTCCATATCAAAAATTATTGCTTTAATCTTCAAATCAATCACCTACAAAAAATTTTTCAGCCTCTTGAAACAAATCTGTACACAAAAATAAATTTGGATTGTCGATAGGCTTAATTTTTTTCCACAATTCAAATGGCGAACGTCCATGAAGTTCTGGCGATACAACGCAAACTTTTTTTCCCGCGTCGAAATGTTTTTGAATCAAATCAGCGTTAATCCAATCGTCATTTATAAAACTGTCAAGCCAAACGCCAGCCGCATCTTCGTACAGCTGCGGAACTTTTTCATATTCACTTTGACGCGTAAAAAAAATAAGCCCCGCCGCACGATAGCTAAGCATCTGCGGTAAGGACATATCAAATACAAAATAATTTTTTATGGAATATTTTTCAATCAGCGCACGAAGAGCGTTGACCAATCCGTCAGCTTTAATGTTTATGGCAAAATAAATGTTACCCTCGACAAGGGGGGGGGGTAGACAAAAGATCGAATACTTGCTCGACTGCTGGCGAATTTTCGTTGGCGATGTCGTGAGAAATTACCAATTCGCCGCGGTAATCTCTAACGTCACTTTCAAAACCGTAGCCAAGCGCTATAGATTTTTTAAGCGCCGCGATAGAATTTTTTTCAGCGTCAATATTCCACGCGCCACGATGACACAAAATTTTCAAAGACAAATCCTCCCAATTCTTAATTCTTAATTCATAATTCAAACGGTGTAGGTTTAACATCAGAAATTTTGTAGCTCCAAAGTATGGCTTGAACAATTCTTTGCGCCGCTATACCGTCGCCGTATGGATTATGCGATTCAGACATTTTTTTATATTCATCAGCGTCAGTCAACAAAATTTTAGCGTTTTGGTAGACGTTATCAAAGTTCGTGCCGACAAGCTTAACAGTTCCCGCGTCAACGGCTTCAGGTCTTTCAGTAGTATCGCGCAGTACCAAAACGGGCTTGCCCAATGCTGGCGCTTCTTCCTGCACGCCGCCTGAATCAGTCAAAATCAATTTAACGCGGTTCATCAAATTGGCGAACGGCTCATAGTCAAGCGGGTCAATCAAATGGACGCGCTGTAAATTGCCCAGTTCTTCGTCAACAACTTCACGAACGATTGGATTTTTATGGACGGGAAAAATTATTTCAACGTCGGGAAATTCAGCCAGCAACTTTTTCAGCGCCCTGTAAATTTGCCGTAACGGTTCGCCCCAATTTTCGCGTCTATGAGTCGTCACTAAGATTATGCGCTTGCCGTCGTAGTCAATGGCGTTTAAAAGTTCGTCAGAAAATTTAAAGTCGCGTCGAACAGTTTTATAAAGCGCGTCAATAACGGTATTTCCCGTGACGAAAATTTTTTCAGCGTCAATGCCTTCGCGCAGAAGATTTTCTTTTGCAGTATTGGTAGGTGCAAAGTTTAAATCAGTCAACGCGGCAGTAAGTTTACGGTTCATTTCTTCGGGGTACGGAGAAAATTTATTGCCAGTACGCAGTCCCGCCTCGACGTGACCAACTGCAATTTGGTGATAGTACGCGGCAAGTGCGCCTGCAAAAGTCGTCGTCGTGTCGCCGTGTACCAAAACGATATTGGGCTTGACTTCCTCCAAAATTTTGTTCAAGCCCAAAAGTGCGCGGCTAGTTATATCGAACAAAGTTTGTCCCGCCGACATAATGTTTAAGTCGTAATCTGGGCGAATCGCGAACAAGTTTAAAACTTGATCCAACATTTCGCGATGCTGCGCGGTGACGGCGACGGTTACTTCAACTTCTGCGGGAAATTTTTGCAACTCCAAAATTACGGGCGCCATTTTTATTGCTTCGGGACGCGTTCCGAAAATCGTCATAACTTTCAACTTTTCCATCGTCAACACCTAATCTCAAATTTGAAAACTAATTAAAAATTTATAATTCAACTTCTGCTTGTATATCACGAATTGACTTGCCGTCGGGAAAAATTTTTGCGCTGGTTAAATCTTCCGCAAAGCCTTCATCATCTTTAATTGTAATTTCATAACAAATTTGTGGATTGTCTAAATTACGATTAACTGTAATTTTAATTTGTGAATCAGCCAACTTTTCCTTGATAAGTTCATAGCCAAGATTGTTATAGAAAAAATCTATTTCATCGTCGTAAGTCCGAATCATTTTTTTGAATGAATCCAGCGACATTGTTGCAACCGTGACTTTTTCAGGAATATGAAAACGTTTAAATTGTCCAACGCATTTTGTACGCGATTCATCTTCATAAAGGCGCATTTCATTTTCATTTTTCGCCAGCCAGTAATTACTAGGAAATTTAGTAAGAACTTCTGATGCTGGAGTATCAACTTCGTTATTAAGTAACTCCATAAATTTTTCCTTATCTATAAAAATTTTTTAATCTCTAGTAAAACGTAAGACGCCTAATTTTTTCGCGCCGTACCCAACTGCTACGACGACTGCTATTAAAATCAACATTGCAATTTGGCTGTTGACTTCCGTTAAGGCAACCGCGCTAAGTCCAAGCAGCGCACTTATCACGTACATTAAAAAAACTGCTTGCCGTTGCGTGAATCCTAAACTTAAAAGTCTGTGATGTAAATGTCCTTTATCTGGCTGAAAAATTGGGCGTCCACCTCTGTAGCGTCGAACTATTGCAAAAGCTGTATCGAGAATCGGAAGTCCCAACGCTAAAATCGGCACGATTAACGCTATTGTCGCCGTACTTTTTACTGCGCCTATTACAGAAATTCCTGCCAACATAAAGCCTAAAAACATACTGCCTGAGTCGCCCATAAATATCCGCGCAGGATTTGAATTGTAAAATAAAAATCCTACTGACGCGCCAGCCAATGCCGCAGTTAAAATTGTCACGACCAAAAAATTTTGCTTAAGCGCTACAAGTAAAATCGTAACTGATGCGATTGACGAAACGCCAGCCGCTAGTCCGTCTAGTCCGTCAATTAAATTTATTGTGTTCGTCAAGCCGACTAGCCAAAAAATTGTTGCGGGAACGGCTACCCACTCAAGGTAAATGTAATCGCCGAGCGGATCGGTTATGAAGTCAATTCTAACGTCGAAACCAACAACTAAAACTGTCGCCGCTAAAATTTGTCCAAGCAGTTTAACTTTCGCGGGTAAATTTTTATAATCGTCGACAAGTCCAAGCGCTACGATTAAACTGCCGCTGACAAGTAAGCCTTTGAGTTGGTGTAGCGTTTCATGATCAATGTACGAAGAAAAAATGTAGAAAGCTACTGCAACCATAAATGAAATATAAATTCCGAGTCCGCCTATTCGCGGGATTGGAACTTTATGAACTTTTCTTTCGTCAGGCTTATCAACTGCGCCAGTTTTAATTGCTAACTTTATCACCGCTGGAGTTACAATCAACGCAAGCGACATCGCCACCGCAAACGCCACAATATATTCAGGCATCGTTTCTAAACGCGCCTCCATTCGCAAAATTTTTGTAGATTTTACAATAGCCATTCAAAGTAAGTCAAGCAAGTTTTATGCAGGATTTTTTGAAACGACGTACACTTTTCAATTCAACTGTTATAATTCAGCGGAAAAATTTTGCATTGTTGACTTGACTAAAATTCATTTGTATAATCTACGCATTGACGCCTAAGTTACAAATTGTAAAAATTTTTGCAGGGGGGATTATTTGTGAACAGTACGACTAGGACGTTACTAGAACTTTTTGGAATTTTAATTGGAGCGTTAGTATTTACTGGTCTTGCGTACTTTATATGTACGAACGTCGAGGGTCACGCGCTGGCTAATGCGTCGAAAATGCCTTATTCGCAATGGGAAGAAAATTTTATTTCCGTGCTAAAAGCGTCATTTGGATTAACGCTTGCCTGTTCATTAGTATGGTATCTTTTAGCGAAAGTTATTTTTTCAGTACAAAACGCCGCAGGTTCAGGGCGCAGAACTTTTTGGGTAATACTTTTACTTATCGTAGCGGCAGGAAATTTTGCCATTACAAATTATTACGCGGCTAGTGAAAGCATTAGAATTCAACTGAACTTTACAGTAACGGCGATATTTATTTTATGTTTTGCAGTCGGCGGATATTGGTTGACGAGCATTTTTACGACGCCGTCTAAGTTCAAGTACACGCCCATTGCCGCGCAACTTTTCAGAAGATACTAATTGAATTAAGAATTTAAAATTAAGAAAAAATTCTAC
>CAMJAZ010000088.1 GCA_946403735.1 uncultured Selenomonadales bacterium | reverse complement strand
GTGGTCGTAGTGCGCGTGACTTATCACGACAAAACTTATCGCGGTTAAGTCAACGCCAAGTTTAACGGCATTTTTCCACGCTAGCCCAGTGTGTCCACAGTCAAATATAAATTTTGAGTTATCACCTTCGACGAAAATTGAAAGCCCATGTTCACATTCCAGCGCAGGATTAAAATTTTTGTCCTCCACTAAGACGCGCAATTTCAAAGTCATTCCCCCAAGATTTAAGCTAGAAAATTATTTGGAAGTCGCCATTTCTAAAATTTTAATTACGTCAAGGGAAGTTTGCAAGCCGCGTTCAACCGCCGAATAAACTTTTTCCTCAAAAATTTTTCCGAAATCTATAAATTCGTGAACCATACGATTTTCAAATTTATTTTCATTAAAAATTTTTACGTCTTCGCCGCGCAGATTTATTTCAACGTTTCCAAAAATATTTGGCGTGCCGTCGACTTTAATGTAGCCATTTTCACCTTGAATCAGAAAATATGAAGGGCTTGCAGAATCCTTCGCCGCAATGCAACTTGCTATAAAATTTTCGTACGCCAAAATTAAAATGCCTGACGTGTCGACGCCGTTAAATCCAAAATTCGCCGTGTAATTTATTTTTTTCGGCAGACCAAAAAGTTTTACAATCGGATTGATATTGTAGACGTTCAAGTCACGAAGTGCGCCACCGTACATTTGCGGATTGAAAGCTGGCGCAACGTTCCCCGCTTTATAATCGTCGTAGCGGCTGGAATATTGGGAAAAGTTTGCTTGAATAAATTTAACGTCGCCTAAACTTTTAATAGCGCTTTGAACTGCAAAAAAATTTGGCGTGTGCAAATTGGTTATCGCCTCGAAAAGATAAAGTTTTTTTGAAATGGCAAGGTCAGCAAGTTCCTTCGCCTGTGAAAAATTTACAGTGAAAGGTTTCTCAACGATAACATTTTTTCCCGCGTCAAGAAATTTTTTCGCGTATTCAAAGTGTACGCTATTAACAAGTCCAATGTACGCAAAATCAATCGCGGCGTCATTCAGAATTTCGTTTAAATCGGTGCTAATTCGGTCGACGTGAAATTTTTCAGCTAAACTCTGCGCTTTATCACGGCTGTGAGGACGCGCCCAAATTACAGCAACGTTAAATTTTTTCGACGCTTGAATAGCTTCAATAGCTTCAGGAATAATTTTCCCCGTGCCAAGTACCGCAATGTTTATCATTTAAATCTACCTTTCATAAGAAAAATTTTTAGATATAATGAATTATATCACAGCCATTATTTTATGAAAAAATTTTTATCATAAAATACAAATAAGTTTTATTCTCAAAAAAATTATTTGACAATTCAGTTATCCCGCATTACTATTTAGGCGCAGTCAAATATTTTTTTGGAAGGAGAAATTTTAATGAAGAATTGGAAAAAGTTTTTGGCAGTAACGGTAGCATGCACGGCAATTTTTGGAGTTACTCCTGCAAACGCGGCGTATCAACTTAGCGACGAGGTATCTAACCCGCCAGCGGCACTTCAAATGGCAACGCAAATCGGCGTATTGAAATATGAAAATCCTGAAATGAAAAATGTTGCCAACAAAGACGCGATTTTAATTTTAAGTTTCGGCACGACCTACAAAGATAGTCGTACGAAAAATATTGACGCTACTGCAAAGGCGATTGCTGATTCACATCCTGGCGTTAAAGTTATCACTGCGTTTACAAGTCACATCGTCCGCAAACATATGATTGAAGATGAAGGCAAATGCGATTATCCGACGCCTGAAGATGCTTTAGCTCAACTCAAACGTGAAGGTTACACACGAATTGAACTTGTACCGCTTGCCGTCATTCCTGGCATTGAGTACAAGTACGACGTTGCACTTTTCCACGAATATAAAACGCAGTTCAAGAAAATGACGCTTGCAACACCGCTTATGTATTGGCAGGGACAAGAAAATCAAGCTGACGACGTTACAGAAGTTATGGAAGCAATGAATTTCCCGCAGTACAAAAAAGGCACGGCGATAATGTTAATGGCTCATGGTACGCCCGATCCTTCCAACGCTTATTATTCAGTGATTCAAAATAAATTGCGCGAAATGAAACGCAATGACGTACATATTTACACCGTCGAAGGCTGGCCCGCGCTTGAGGATGTTGCAGGAAGATTGAAAATGCACCACGTCGAAAAAATTATTTTAATGCCGATGATGATGGTTGCAGGCGACCACGCTAATAATGATATGGCTGGCAATGAACCTGATTCACATAAAAGTATTTTGGAAAGCAAAGGTTTTAAAGTTGAAACGTACTTGCACGGACTCGGCGAAAATCAAAATATCCGTAATATTTACGTTGAACGCGCTAACGAAGGCTGGAACGCATTGGTTCAATAGAAAGTAGTTAGTATTTGATAGAAAAAATTTTTGGAGGTGATAAATATGGCTGGTGGAAGAATTTTTCTTAGCGAAGATAAAAAAACTATGGCAATGCTGATTCTCAAGGGGACAGACGAAATTTTTTGTAACGGTAGCCCTATGAAACCGCTTGTAGCTAATACTACAGACGCCGCGCAGGAAAAACACGTGCCAGTTGTTGAAGTTGACGGCAAAAAAATTACTGTCAAAGTCGGTAGCGTCACTCACCCAATGACTGATGCCCATTTGATTCAGTGGATTTATCTGCAGACGAAAAAAGGTGGACAGTATCGCAACTTGACGCCTGCTGATACGCCTGAAGTTACATTTACCGTTGCTGATGACGATGAACCGATTGCCGCTTATGAGTACTGCAATTTGCATGGTCTTTGGATGGCGAAAATTTAATTTAATTAGGAATGCTTAATGCGTAATTCGTAATGGAATTTAATTTTTAAAACTAAAACTTCCGCGATTCAACGTCGCGGTTTTTTTGTGCTATAATTACGGAAAAATTTTTTACGGGGGAATTTTATGTCTAGTCTTAATATTGAAAGAAAAAGTGTACAAGAAGTTTTTACAAAACGCGGTGTGAAATTTTTAATCCCAGATTATCAACGCCCGTATTCGTGGACGATTGATCATTGCGAAACTTTATGGGAAGATTTGAAAGAATTTTCATTTCCAAATGGTGACGCTGAATCTTTCGACGCAGATAAAGACGAATATTTTTTAGGGACGATTTTAACTTTTGGCAACGCGTACAGTCAAAACGAAGTTATAGACGGTCAGCAACGTTTGATTACGCTTTTACTTTTGCTCCGCGCATTTTATCAAGCTTTCGGCGAAACAAAACATAGAGTTCGTGACAGAATTGCAGAATGTATTTGGCGAATGGATAAAGACGATAACCCCGATTTTTCCACGTGCAAGATAACTTCCGAAATTGCCACTGAAGAAAATAACGCGGAATTTAAAAAAATTATTTTTACTGGCGAATCGACGAAGGAAGATAAAAGCAATTATGCTGAAAATTATCGTTTCTTCCAAAAGAAAATTGATGAATTCAAATTTTTCACGCCAGATAATTTTTCAATCTTTCCAAAAAGAATTTTGGACAACTGTATTTTACTGCCGATTGAAACAAATTCGCAAAGTACTGCGCTTCGCATTTTTACGACGCTAAATGATAGAGGTATGCCGCTTTCTGATTCAGATATTTTCAAGGCGCAGTTTTATAAATTTTATCAGCGTCAAGGTAAATCTGAAAAAGAAAATTTTGTAAGCCGTTGGAAAGATTTGGAGCGCCTCTGCAATAAAAATTTTCGCCCGCGCACAGGTACGCCGCTTGACGATCTTTTTATGCGGTATATGTATTATTTGCTGGCACGTAGTGGTACAAAAAATGATACGTTTCAAGGTTTGCGCCCCTACTACGAAAAAAATAATTATGCCGTTTTGCAAGACGCTAAAACTTTTGAAGACTTGATGACGCTAGCAAATTTTTGGGATGACGTTATCAACCGTGACACGGAACGTTTTTCAGAGCGCGTGTTAAGGCAAATTTACATTTTGAGTTACGCGCCGTATAACATTTGGGCTTATATGGTTTCGCTGTACTTTATGGGCAACCGTGATTCTCAAAATATGTTGAGCGATGAAAAGTTTTATAAATTCCTCAATAAAATCACGGCGTTAATTTGGATGTTTGGCGTAATAAATGCTGGTGTACAATCTATTCGCCGTCCGTTTTTTTTGGAGTTTGCAAACATTTTGCACGGAAAAGAATTGATTTTCAAAGATTATCGGCAAGATGAAAAAATTTTTTTTGAAAAAATGCGGGAGATGAACTTTTCCAATTCGCGCAGAATCACTCGTTCAATGTTAGCGTGGTGGACTTTTAAAGATACCGCGCAGAATTTGCCGCCGATTGATACGCGACTTGAGATTGAACATATTTATGCCGTCAGACGCAACGATTTTTCGCCGCTTAATGATGAAAGAAATTTGGAACTTTTAGGCAATAAGGCGTTGTTGGAAAAGCGGATAAATATTCGCGCGTCAGATTATCGCTTTGAAGATAAGAAAAAATATTATCTCGGCTACACGAAGGGGCGGCAGGAAATTAAAGGTACGATGATTCGTGAACTTCGCCAAATTGCTAGTACGAAGGCAGATTTTACGGAATACGATATTTTGGAACGCAATGAAAAAATTTTTTCGGCGTTTATGGAATTTTTAGCGCAAAATAATTTATTGAGGTGAACTTATGCAATTTATTGATAAAAGCAAAATTTTTGTAAAAGCTGGTGACGGCGGGAATGGTAAATCTTCATTTCGGCGTGAAAAGTTTGTGCCGAAAGGTGGACCCGATGGCGGTGATGGTGGCAAGGGCGCTGATATTGTTCTGCTTGTAGATGAAAACGTCAACACTCTTTTAAATTTCCGCTACAATAAAAAATTCGTCGGCAAGAATGGTGAAAATGGCGAAACTAAAAATCAGTACGGACGCGGCGCTGAAGATCGCATTATAAAAGTTCCGCGTGGGACTGTCGTTAAAGATGCCGTGACTGGTGAAATTCTAGCTGATTTAACTTTGCCGAATCAGCGCGTTATCGTTGCGAAAGGCGGCAGAGGTGGTCGCGGTAATGCAAAATTTAAAACGTCGTCGCGTCGCGCTCCAACTTTCGCTGAACTCGGTGAACCTGGTGAAAGTCGCGAATTACTTTTGGAACTGAAACTTTTAGCTGATGTTGGACTTGTTGGCTATCCAAGCGTTGGCAAATCAAGTTTAATCGCATCGGTAAGTGAAGCGCGTCCAGAAATTGCCGATTACCACTTCACGACGTTAATTCCAGTTTTAGGCGTCGTCAAGCTTGACTACGAAAAAAATTTTGTCATGGCGGACATTCCTGGCTTGATTGAGGGCGCGGCTGAAGGCGTTGGACTTGGACACGAATTTTTACGCCACGTCGAACGAACGAAATTAATTTTGCACGTTGTCGACGCCGCCGCCGTTGAAGGTCGTGACCCCGTCGAAGATTTTCACAAGATAAATTTTGAATTGAAAAAGTACAGCGAAAATCTTGCCGCACGTACTCAAATTTTAGTTGCAAATAAAATTGACCTGCCGCAAGCTCAAGAAAATTTACCTAAACTTGAAAAGCTCGCGCAGGACAACGATATAAAATTTTTTGCAATATCCGCCGTCACTCGTCAAAATGTTAATGAACTTATAAAGTACGTTGGCGAATGGCTTGATAAACACGGCGCGGAAGTTGAACCTATTGCCGCTGTTGACGAAGTGAAAGTTTTCGACCTCGACAAAGATGACGACGAAGTTACAATCACGCGCAATGACGCCGCTGAATTTATCGTCCGCAATAAAAATTTGGAAAAAATTGTTGCCATGACAAATTTTGACAACTCGGAAGGTTTACGCCGTTTTCAATTCATTTGGCGAATGAAAAATCTTGATGCTAAACTTAAGGAACGCGGCATTAAAGAAGGAATGACTGTTCACATTGGCAAAATGGAATTTGAATGGCGCGAATAAAATCATTGCCAATAAAAAATATGAACGCTAACTTAATCGCGTGAATTATCCAGCAAGTACAAAATTGCATTAACGGTGGCTACTGCGATTGAACTTCCACCCTTCGTACCAGAAACGGTTATGAAGGGAATTTTATTTTGCGCGGCAAGTTCTGCCTTTGAATCAGCCGCGCCAACAAAGCCGACAGGAACGCCGATAATTGCGGCAGGTAAAATATTTTCTTCACGTACAAGCCGTAAAACTTCAAATAATGCAGTAGGTGCATTCCCAACAGCAACAATCGCGCCGTTTAACTTTTCGCCGAAAATTCGCATTGCCGCCATTGACCGCGTAATATTTTTTTCAGTCGCAAATTTTTTAGTGTCGTCATCAGCAACTTTGCATAAAACTTCTCCGCCAAAATTTTTTAACGTCCGCTTGTTAATGCCAGTACGTACCATTTCAACATCGGTGAAAATATTTGCTCCGCGCAGAATCGCCGACTTAGCCGAATTAATCGCGTTTGGATGAATTTTAATCAGCGGCGCGTACTCAACATCACCTGCCGCGTGAATGATTCGCGAATAAATTTTTGTTTCCTCAAAAGTTAAATTTAAGTCTGCAATGTACGGCGCGATTATTTCCATGCTACGATTTTCAATTTGCGCAGGATTTTGTATAAAGTTCAAAAAAATTTCACTCCTTAAAAATTTTGTCGAAGAAAGTTTAGCAAAACGGTTTATGTTTTCGCAAGATGTTAAATTATTTTAGAAGATATTTTTACCAGCTTTTACGTAAAAAGTTACGGTACAAAAGGATTTTGAGTCATATAAAAAATTTTTTAAAAAAGGGGGTTGACAAAAGAGAAAAGGTGTAGTATCCTATGCAAGCTGATTCGCTCAGGACTCCTTGAAAACTGAAC
>CAMJAZ010000087.1 GCA_946403735.1 uncultured Selenomonadales bacterium | reverse complement strand
TTTGTAAAAGACAACAAAGACGCGCAGCCCGTCACGGTTACGGTTGAAGACGGCAATATAATCAAAAACGTTGATGTTCAAAACGGATATATGTTGATTAACGGCACAATGGCAATCAATGATACTTTGACGCTTGAAAATATCACGGGCAACGGACGTGTCACAGTCGACGCGTTGAGCGGTGACAACGTTTTGAATGTAGGCGGCAATGTTTATGTTTACAGCAGGACGGGCAACGATAAAATCAACATAACCAGCGACGGCGTTACTTTAAGTGCAAACGAAAAAGCCGTTATCACTTACGGCAACCAAACCATCAGCGCAAATAAAGGTTACGCGGAAGTTATTTTCGTTACTGCGGACGGTTTAATTGAACCCAAAGGAACTGTCTCGGTGTCGGGCGATACACTTTCAAACTTTATGCTCGGCACTGAAAGCAAAATTAATTGCGGCGACAAAATCACCATTGTTGACAGCGCGATTAAAGACAGTTTCAATTTCAACGCTCAAAATAAATCCTCCGTCATAAATCTCAAAAACATCAACATTTTGGAAAATTCCACAGCCACAATCAGCGGCGGAACTGCCGACGATACCATTAATGTTGACAACGTAAAAGGCAAAGAATTGGTTATGATAAACGACGGCGGCGGTAAAAATTCTTTCAATATCGTAGGCTCAACTGCCGCTGTCTCACTTGCGGCGGGTGACAAAGTTACTCTTGATGATTCTGAAGCAATGGTTTATTTCGGCAGGTTGGAAAAATACGACGTTGAAAGATACGGTGAAATAATTGCCGACGGTAAGTCTGCAGGTATCGACGACCCGATTATACTTGAAGTTCATGACGATTATATTCAGATTCTCGGCGGCACGGGAATTATTGCGGAAGGATTCATACACGATGAATATAACTTCCTGCGCGACAAAAACGGTATACGCATAATCGACCTTTATACAAGTTCACAGTTAATGTCTATGCCGCTTTCCAAAGGCGTCGTCGGCAATTACGTCAACATTACGGCGGCTGATACTCCCTACGTCTTTAAAAAGAAACCCAATGAAGCGCAAACGCTTTTCCTTATGGGATCAAAACTTTTGTCAAACGTTATCGCCGATGAAAATGTTACGGTTAAGGTTGAAGACAGCACTTTACATTTTTCTGGCAAAGGCTCTGTCAACCTTGACAATGATTTATTTAATCGCTTTAACGTTAAGTTGAAATTAACCGACGGTATGCAACTGCGAGTTGCCGATACCGACCCGCTCAACATTAACCTTGAAAACATTACCGTTGACGGCGGTGCGGTGACTTTCACGGGTACTGATTCCGCCGATTCGATTTTCGCTCAAAATATTTTCGTAAACGGCGCAATTAACTTGAACTTGAAGGGCGGCAACGATTCTGTAACCTTCGATAACGCCACGATTGACGGCAACTTCAAGGTTACGGGCAACTATGCGGCACTTAAAAATTCTTCAATCAACGGCGACGTGACAATCAGCGGCGGCACTTTCGACGATACACTTTTTGCCGAAAACGTCATGGGCCAAAATGTTTATATAATCGGCAGCGCGGGTAATGATTCGATCTTTGCAAAAAATATCACGGGCGAAGTTACGATAAACGGCGGCGCGGGTGCTGATTCAATCACGGCGGACGGAAAACTTTACGTTGAAGGCGGAGCTGGTGCAGATAACATTATTGTCGGTGGCGGTGCTACGGTAAAGACTGATTCCGATGACAGCGTTACAGTTAAAGGAAAATCTTCCGCCGTTGTCAACGATACGACTATTGAAAATCTCGGCGACGTTACGGCAACTTTCACGGGCAACAACGAAATTTCTTTCGGTGACGGTTGGAAAGGAACGATTGACGGCAACGTTTCAATCAATCTTTCCGAAGGAACTTTCACGCTTAACGGCAGAACGTACACTTACGACGGCAAACTTACTTACAGTATCGGCGACGAAATTTTCACTTATACGGGTTCAACTCCCTGCACAATTTCACAACTTGCAAACGCCGAAAATTGGCGCTCCAATGTCATTCACATTATCGTTGATGACGGCGTAATACCTCTTGCCGATATTCGCGAAAAGACAACTTTTGAGAAGTCGGACGGTACTGTTATCGGCACGATTCGCGACGGATTGTTAAAGGCAAGCGGCGTGACTATGATTGACGCCACCAACTTTAACGATTCACTTACCATTGATAAATCATTGCTGAACGTCGACATTAAAACAGATGACGGCACTTACAAAGTTGACGCGGCGGACAACGTAATTTTGAACGGCGGTAATGTCACAGGCGCAACTTCAATCACCGTTAAGGCGGGTAACGTTACGGCTGAAAACGGCGTCACGGTTAAGACTGAAGGTATTACTTCAACCAATATCAACGGCGTTGCTTTCAACTTCGATTCGGATTCGGAATTTATTGTAAGTGAAAATTCTGTGCTTGCGATTAACGGCACTTTCAACGTCAGCGATTCGCTTAAACTGCGCGACAACTCAATAACAGTCAAAAAATCTAACGTTAAAACCCAAGTCGATAACGGCGTTGTAACTTCGATAATCGGATTAACGGCGGGCGGCACGGTTACTTACAAAGGCAAGACTTATCAACGCGACGGCGACAATATCACGCTTAACCGCATTACTTACGACATTGACGACACCACCAACCTTTTGACGATTATCCCAGTTGACACGTACACGAAGATAACCGACACGGTTGACTTGACGAACGCCAAAGACGGCGCAATTTTCGCGATTAATGATGAATACATTGTTGCGTACCTCAAGATTGAAAACGGCAAGCCTATTTTGACGAAAGGTCCATATATCGACGACGTAAGCTTGAACATTAACACGGGTAATTTCTCCGAAGTCACGGCAGATTTTTCAGCTCTCGTCAATACAAAGGGCAAGGCAACAGTCAACGGCATTACTTACAATTCGACTGGCGGCGCACTTACGATTCAGACTTCGCCCGCAAGTTCGACTTTGTACAACGGCACTGTCAGCGTTATTGATTCAATGAATATGATTAACGTTAAAAATGTCGTGACGCAAGATGATTCAGACGGCGTAATTGTAACTTTCACCGACGGTAATGCCACTTCGATAACGGGCTTGAGTGAAGGCGGCTCTGTCTCTTACAACGGCACGACTTATACGCGCAAAAATAACCTTGTACTGTATCGTTATATGGCGTACATTGTCGACGATTCTACAAACATTCTCGACTTGAAAAACGGCAATTCGTACATTCAAATTACGGATACTATTGACTTTAATCAACATACCGCCACAACTGATATGCTTTTCGGCGCAGGTGACGCTGTTGTTGCAAAGTCTTTCGTGAGAAGTCGCAAGCGTTATGTTGAAATGTACAATGATGACGCGGTTACAATTAAATCGACGGGGACAATCAACATTAACGGCGTTGATTACGTTTCAAACTCCGCGTTGGAACTTAACGCAGATAAAGATTCAGTCAACGTCATTAACGGCACGGTCTCAATCACCGATGAACGTTTCGGTGTAAAATTCGGCGGCGATTCCGACGGCGTTAATGTCACGTTTGCAAATGAAAAAATTTCTTCAATCGCTGGACTTGCAGAAGGCGGCACGGTTGAGTTTGACGGCGTGACTTATAAAAACGACGGCGGAAAAATTTTCAAAGACGGTAAAGTTTATGACATTGACGACGACACAAATATTTTGCAGTTGGAAAACGGCGCGAATTATCTTGAAGTTACTGATACAATCGACCTCACCAACATAACAGAAAAAACTTTATTCTTCAAAAATTCCGCGCAAGTGGCAAGTTACAGCGGCGGCAAGTTGACGATTGACAGCGGCAATTATACCGTCAAAACTTCAAGCGGTTTAACAATCGGCAATATCACTTACGATTCAAGCGGCTCACTTGAAATTTCTGCGACGGCTGACACTTCAAGAATTATCAACGGTGAAATTTCAGCTGTCCGCGTTGAACTTTCTCCCGCCAATCCCGCCGCGACTTTGCAACAATTTACAATTCCCGCCGCGATAACCGTAAAAAATTCTGCAGGCAACGTTGCTCAAATTTACGAAAATATTTTCATTAACGCAGATACAACTTTCACGGCGAATTTTGCCGACAATACTTTTGACAAATTGCAAATCAAAGGCTCGGCGTACATTGACGGCGATAATGTTTCGGTTGAAAGTATTGAAATTGTTGACGGCGTCGAATTTGAAATCAAAGGCTACGGAAAAATTTCAGTCGATGATATTTTGATGAACGGCAACACTTTTTACGTTACGGGTCACATTAACGCTGACGAAATTTTAATTGGCGACATCACCTTAAACAACGGACAGGCGGAAATTTACGGCGGCGACGGCAACGACTCAATAAGCGCGACGAATATCAGCGGCGAAGGCGTTTTGACGATTAACGGCGGCGCGGGCAACGATACTATTTCAATCGACGACAGCGCAAATATTTTTGTACAAATGAGCGACGGCGCGGACACCGTGACTGTAGGCGGCGAAAAAATTCTTCAGAGTTCAACTGCAACTGACGGTAAAACCTATTCATTCCCAACTGGTAAATCTCCAATGAAGAAAATTGCCGAATCAGCCGACCTTGCCGAAGGAACTTTAGGACTACGCCGAAATTATGCAACAGTTGAGGCTGACAGCGCCGACACCGTAACAATTCAAGAAAACGGCAAGGCTTACATTATTTACGGCGATAAAACTTTCTTCATTGAAAGTTCCAATGGCGATATAACTTTCAAAAACGGCAAGGCAATTTTGGCAGACGGTTGGGCAGGTGGACTTTCCAAAGATACGCCGATAACTTTAACCGACGGCGAATTTACACTCAACGGCAAAACTTACAACTACGCCGAAAAAGTTTTGAGCTACGTCGATTCGGACGGCAACCGCTACATTTATACCAGCGACGTTGAAAATATTACGGCGAATAATTTTGTTGACGACGGCACAAATTACGAACTCAAACTCAATGAAATAACCTGCGCGGACGGCGTAATTAAACTTGAAGGCGTCAAGGAAAATTCGTACTTCGTAGATTCAAACGGCAACCGCCTTGCAAAACTTAAAAACAATACTTTAAAGAAAGTTGCGAACGGAGTAACGCAGATTGATACTTCAAATTACGGTAAAGCCGTGACGCTTGACAGTAATTTTGCCAACTCAACTAAAATTAAGACAAGCGACGGCACTTTTACTTACGAGCGTGGAAAGCACACGTGTAGAGTTGACAAGGATGGCACAGTAAACCATATAGAGTCTGCAAGAATTTATAGCGGCGGAATTAAATGTACCACCAAAGTTTCTGTTAAACCTGCCGAAGGTGTAAACCAATTCACTGTCAACGGCTTAACTTTCAAAACTTCCGACGGTGAAGTAAAATCTACTGCAAAGTCCGCTTATGCTTATGAAGGAACGTTTATTGTTACCGATTCTCTTAAACTTAGCAGTGACACTTTAACTGTCTCCGACGATTTGGACGGCGTTATTGTGAGTTTGTACAATAACGGAGTCATTTCAATCACTGGACTTTCTGACGGCGGCACGTTAAATTCCAGAAACAAGACCTACACGCGCAAAGGCAATTACATTTACCGTGACGGCAAGGCTTATGCTTGCGACGACACGACAAACCTTTTGAAGTTGAAAGACGGCGTTGATTATCTTGAAATTACTGATTCAATCGACATCAGCAAACTTTCGGCAGGTTTGCTTATCGTTGACGCCGATAAAAATATCGTTGCCACTTACGACGGCACGACTTTAAAAGTTACGGGCGACGTTGAATTAAAATCAATCAACGGACTTCCCGACGGCGGAATTGTCGAATACGGCGGCAAGACTTACACGCGGCAAGGCAATAAAATTTATTTGGACGGCTCGGTTTATGACTTTACCGACGGCACAAATATTTTGGAACTTGGCGGCGGCGTAAGTTACTATGAAGTCACGGATTCGATTGACATCAGCAAACTTTCCGCAGGTATGCGCATTGTTGACGCAAATAAAAATATTGTTGCCGAATACGACGGCAAAAACTTAAAAGTCACGGGCGACGTTGAATTAAAATCAATCACCAACTTACAAGACGGCGGCACGGTTGAATATAAAGGCGTCACTTACACGCGGCAAGGTAATAAAATTTACGCAGACGGCAGAGTTTATGAAGTTGACGACGCCACAAATATTTTGTCAATGGACGGCGGCGAACTTTACACCGAAATTGTCAACAACATAATCGACTTGACGAAAAACGGCGAAATGGTGTTCGGCATAAACGACGTAAAAGTTGCGACGTACAGCGGCGGAGTATTGACGATTGACAGCGGCACTTTCACCGTAAAAACTTCTGGCGGCGTGACAATCGGAAGTACGATTTACAATTCGGACGGCGCATTGGAAATTTCCGCGTCTAAAGATTCTTCCAACTTAATCAGCGGTACAGTTATTGTCACGGCTGAACAATTCGGCGTTAAGGTTGAAAATGATAATGACGGCGTTAATGTCAAATTTGAAAACGGCGCAATAACTTCAATCAGCGGACTTGCAGACGGCGGAGTTGTCGAATACAACGGCATTACCTATTCAAGAAACGGCAACCAAATTCATCTTGACGGCAAAATTTATACGGTTGACGACTCCACAAATATTTTGTCAATGACGGGCGGAGCAAGTTACGTTGAAGTCAATGACACAATCGACATCAGCGGAATTACCGAGCCGGTAATTTTCATTAAAAATTCCGCGCAGGTTGCAAGTTACAGCGGCGGCAAGTTGACGATTGACAGCGGCACTTTCACGGTTAA
>CAMJAZ010000086.1 GCA_946403735.1 uncultured Selenomonadales bacterium | reverse complement strand
AGCCGAAACTGTCATTGCCGGTATTGTAGGGCACGTCAATATAAATGCACTTGATTTTATTTTGAAATTTTTTGCGAAGGCAGGCAAGCGCGATAAGATTATTTCCCTTGATGATGAGATTGTCGGTAGGCGAAATTTTGTCGCAAGATTCGACGCCGTCGGCAGAAAATTTTTTGGCGTTGGTAAAAACTTTTGGTGCAAGCAAGGTATCAACTTCATCACGTGCAAGCGTTTCGTTGTAAAAAATTTCAGCGCGTTTTTGGTCGTCTTTAGTCTGCCCGCCTTCAAGCACGCAATCTTTGTAAGGGAAAACTAATTCGACGTTGCTGGAAGTAGAAATGAAGTTGCCGTGTTCGTTGACAAGCCCAATTTTATTTTTAAAGCTGGTGTAGCTGTCGGGCAAAAATTCGCGATTGCTAATGAACTGCACAAATTCATTTTGCTTGAAAACTTTCACGCCGTTCACGTCGACAAAAAATTCTGCGCGGGCTTTTTCATAAGACAGCAAAAGTTTTAAAAGTTCGGCGTCAAATTTATTTGCGGCTTGAATGACGGCGTTGCGCAAAATATTTCCGTCATCGTCGACGAAGTCATTATTTTGTTTCAGCAAATTTTGTAAATGTTCATAGAATCTATTCATAAAAATTTCCTCAATGTTAGCTTTCATTGCGAATTACGCATTAAGCATTCCTAATTATCCCAAGTATTTTTTCAGCGTAGCTAAAAGGCTAGGAATATCCAGCGGCTTAGCAATGTGATCATTCATACCAGCTTCAAGCACGTTATTTTTATCTTCGTCGAAGGCGTTAGCAGTCATAGCGATAATCGGTACAGTCTTAGAATCTGCGCGGGACATTTGCCGAATAGCGCGGGTAGCGTCGTAGCCGTTCATCTGCGGCATTTGAATATCCATTAAAACGGCGTCGTAATAATTCAGCGGCGATTTGCTGAACATTTCAACGGCGTCCGTACCGTCAGGTGCCTCATCAATTTCCAATTCAATCTCCGATAAAACCATTTTGGCAATTTCGCGGTTTACGTCAATATCTTCAACCAAAAGTACGCGCTTACCTTTAAAGCTAGTCTCGGACAGTTCATCAGGCTTTTCATCTTCGACGTGACCAGTAACGCGCGATAAAGCTTTCTTCAAGTCAGAAGGGAACAACGGCTTAGTGCAAAATCCAGTAGCACCTGCCGCCTTCGCCTCGTCGATAATGTCAGTATAATCATACGCCGTCAAAATAATAATCGGTACGCCGTCGCCAGCTAGCCGTCGAATCTGCCGAACAGTTTCAATGCCGTTAAGTTCGGGCATCAGCCAATCCACAATGTAAACGTCGAAAGGATCGCTATCGTTAATTGCCTTCCTCGTACGGAAAATCGCTTCACGCGGGGACGTTGTCCATTCACTGCGCATACCAATTTTGTCTAACATTTCAGTCAGTGAATCGCAAGTGTGAAAATCATCGTCGACAATCAGCGCGTGCATACCTTCCAAGTTGCTAATAGAAATTGGGTTGACTTCCTCAACAACTTGCAAATCCAACGTCACGACAAATTCACTGCCTTCATTTTTCTTGCTAGTAACGCTGATATGGCCGCCCATAAGTTCAACCATTTTTTTCGTGATAGTCATACCCAAGCCAGTACCTTGAATGCCTGACTTAGTACTAGTCGCCTCACGTTCAAAGGGGTCGAAAATGTGTTTTAAAAATTCTTCGCTCATACCCATTCCGTTATCTTTAACGCGAAATTCATAGCTTGCAAAGCCAGGTATAGGTGAAGGATGTTGAGAAATGGTGAAGTTAATCGTACCAGTTGACTGCGTGTATTTAATGGCGTTGCTTAAAAGGTTTATCAAAATTTGATTGATTTTAAGTTTATCGGCTAGTACGTCTTCATTTTGAATTTTCACGGCGTCAATCTGAAAACTTTGTTGCTTAGCGGTAATTTGCGGCTGAATGATATGAATTAAGCTGTGGACAAGTTCGGAAAGGTTGCAATCTTCCAGCTGAACTTCAACGCGCCCGCTTTCAATGCGGCTCATGTCCAAAATGTCATTTATCAGCCCTAAAAGATGTTTGCCAGATGTTAAAACTTTTTCAAGCGAATCTTTAACTTGAACTTTATTTTCAAAATTTCGCAACGCCATTGTCGTAAAGCCAATAATCGCATTCATAGGCGTCCTAATGTCGTGTGACATATTGGAAAGGAAAGTTGTTTTTGAAATGTTAGCTTGCCGCGCCTGTTCAAGTGCATCGGACAAGGCTTGATTCTGCGCCATTGATTCGCGGGTCTGTTCGTCGACGTTGACAAAGCCAATACCAACGGCGTGAATTTCTGCGGAATCGTCAATTTTAGCGGCACGAATCATCGCGTAATAATTTTTACCGTAACGTGTCGCCAAAAATCTGTACGAAATAATATTTTCAACTTTAAGACGTCCCCGCAAATTCTGCGCGGAAATAAAATTTTTAACGCCTTCCTTGTCGCCGTACGTGACAAAATTTTCAACGTAATTATTCATAAACGCGCTAAATGACGGGATAACATCGCCTTCATTGTAACTGCTTAAGCCAGCGGTTGAACGGTAGCAAATGCCTTCGTCAGTGTCCAAATTGTAGTAGTAGACGGTGCGATAATCGGAACTCAAGGCGCGTATCATTTCATCTTGTCGGGTACGTTGCCGTTCCTGTTCTAAAAGTTTATTCTGCAGAGAAAGTTTTTCTTCCATTTCGCCGCGTTTAATTTCATTTTTAGCATCTGAAAGTTCCTTTTCGTGAAGAACCTGCGCGGTACGCCGAGCTTGTTTAATAAGAAGCCAACAAATAATCGCCATTATAATAATAGTCAAGACAATTTGAATTGTATTTCTATCAAGCATTTCTTGACTAACGGAGGCAACTTGTTCACCAATTTTATTTTCTTGAACAAAGCAAGTTAAAACCCAATCGGTATTTTTAATCGGCGAATAGAAAAGTAAAACTTCGTCGCCATTCAAATTAAACGAAGTCATACCAGTTTTACTTGCCGCGAAGTCAGCTTTCATTTGCGCGTAGGAAACGTCGCCAGTGAATTGAAAATTTTGCGCGGCGTCAAATAAATTTGGACTGTTGGGAAAAACTTCGTCCATAAAATGCGTTAAAGGTTCGCCGTCTTTGTCGTACAAATTGCAAATGGTGTTATCTTCCGCGCACATAGGCATAGCGTCTTTATCCAGCGCGGCGTTTATGTCGACGACGGTATAAGAATCAAAAATTGTCGTACCGAGAAAATTTATATTGTCGACTGGAACTTTTAGGACAATTTCGCCAGAGCTATCGTCAACATTTTGTGAGTAATGACGTTCTACGACGTGTTGAACATTCCGCGCAGTGTAAACCATACCGTTTTTAGTGATTAAGCCAATTTCCTTTGTATCGCAGATAATTTCCATTTTCCGTAACCAATTCTGCAAACTTTCTTGGCTCTGTAAATCGGCAGAATCAATCGTCGACAAGGCATTTTTCAAATCAAGCGTGGCGTTATCCATTTTCGATTCGACGACTTGTCGGCAACGTCCAGCCAATTCTTGAAGGTAAAATTGGCTGACTGAATGAACTGCTTCATTAGTGCTTAATTGAGTAGCGCGGCTGATCCAAATTCCCGTACAAATCAGCACGGCGGCAAGAATTATAGCGCCGATAGCTACAATTACGACGCTTTTTTTATTAGGTTTGTCTTCGGATTTTTGACTGTCCAAATTCATCACCTCGATTTTAGGGGGGTAGGTAGTAGAAAATAATTCTTAATTCTACATTCTTAATTCTTAATTAAACTACATTCTTAATTCTTAATTTGTAACCTAACTTCGGCATTGCGCTTTTCAAAAAATTCTACGAAGTCAGCAACTGGCATAGGTTTAGCGTTCAAAAATCCTTGTCCATAATGACAGCCCAATTCAAGCAAAAGGTCTTCCTGCTCCTTAGTCTCAATGCCTTCACATAAAACGCGCATTTGTAAAGAGTTGCCGAGATTGATAACGTTGCGCAAAATTTCACGTAACCGCGCAGATTTATCAGCACCCGTCAAAAGTGACCTATCAATTTTCATAACGTCCATAGGCAACGACCCCAACATCATAAACGAAGAATAGCCAGAGCCGAAGTCGTCAACTGAAATTGAAAAGCCCATTTTATGCAGTTCGCTGATAATGTATTCAGCGTTTTGTTGCCCAGACTTAGCGTCGAAGTCGCCGAACATCGTTTCAGTTACTTCCAACTCAATCAAGCCGTCGGGCAAGTCGTACGTGTCACGAATCATTTTAATTTTGTCGAGGTAGCCTTCCTCCGTCATATGCAAGCGCGATTGATTAACGGAAATGGGTACAACTTCCTTGCCAGCGTCAATGCGTTCACGTTGCAATTTGCAGGTTTGCTCCAAAAGGTAATAATCAACTTGAATGACAAAGCCATTGCGTTCAAAAAGCGGAATGAATTTACCAGGCGGCATAAATCCAAGTTCAGGACTAATCCAACGTACAAGCGCTTCAGCGCCGACAATTTCGCGCGTTTTAATATCGTATTTCGGCTGATACCACGCTTTAAATTCGCCGTCCTCAAGCGCCTTTTCCATACGACCTTCAATGTTATGTTCCATTGTCAAAGTTTCTTGCAAGTGTTCATCAAAAATTTGGAAAGAGCCATTAACACTTTGATGACAAGCAATTAAAGCACGGTCAACCGCTTGCTGTACGTAAATTTCATTATGATAAGGCGTGATACCTGCGCGGGTGTGCAAAACGATTTTAGCATTGTCAGCGGCAGTTTCCATGTAGCTGTTGCTTTCAATGACGCCTTTAACCCAATCGACAATGTTATCAACATTTTCCGCCTTACAAAAACAGATTAAGTGGTCAACGTCAATTCCCGCCGCCGTCAGCAGTACATTTTCTTCATTTGAAAGATTAGTTGCCAATTTCTTGAACTGCTTATCAATCAGCCTGTGTCCCTGCGTTTTAGTAGCCGCCGCGCTTGACGCTATAGAAAAGACGACAAAGAAAGTTTGCATATTCGGTTCGGTAGCGTTCAACTTATCCATTACCAACGGAACTTCACGTTCAAGCCAAGGAACATTCGGCAAATCGTACCTTAAATCAGTGTACGCCATATGCTCGACAAGTTCAAAGTGACGTTGACGCATACGACTACGATAAAGTATAAATCCGCCAATCGCAAAAGCTAAAAGTGTTACTACTAAAGCAGATTTCAATGGGTGGTGATAAATTGCCCACTTTAAAGAAAAATGCGTAGGCATATGCTGATTTTTATTGACAACTTCGCGAATCCAATCGGGATCGATACTGCCAATTGCTTTATTTAAAATTTGCCAAAGGTGCGGGTCAGCGTAAGAGTAGACGCCTAAACTGCGCGGCTCTGAATAAAGTGACGCCGTCCGCATTTCCAACAAATAAGTTTCCGTATCTTCAAAAAGAGTTTGCGCCGTGTTACGTTGTACGAAGGTTACATCTGCCAATCCTTGATTAACTGCTTTTAATGCGTCTTCATAAGATGAAACGTAAACGCGCTGAATTTCCGCAAAGTTCGGCTCAATGAAATGTTTCGTATGATACGCATCAGTTACGCAAGCAACTTTAACGGTTCTGTCTTCAATGTTAAGTGGAAAATCGCGGCGCGTCACGGGAATATAATCCAATTCAAGGTAAGGCTTAGTAGGTTTCGCATTAAAATTTTCTGCCCAGCCGTAATCGCAAACAGTATCGGCAACAAAATCTAATTCGCCGCGTTTAAGCATTTCTTGAATTTCTGGGACAGTTTTTCCTTCGATAATTTCAATTTCGATATTCAAATCTTGAGAAATTTTATTTATAAGTTCAGGAACAAGCCCGACAAGTTTTCCGTCGTCGTCACGGTAAGCGTAGGGCTGATGCGCTAAAAAAATTGCCGTCTTAAGTTTTCTTTTATCTTCCAAATAATTTTTTTCAATGCGGCTAAGTGTCAATGGAAATCCATTTGAATTTAAATAGGTGGCGTTCAATCTGTCGCGAATGTTCGGTTGATACATCAGCATTTGATCCATAGCCAAATTTAAACGGTCTAAAAGGTCTTTTCTGTCTGAACGGACAAGTAAGCGATAACTTTGCCTATCGAAGACGGCTAAAACGTCTTTAGCCTTGTGCGGGTCAAGCATAGCGTTAATATAGCCGTCAATTTTTTTGTCGTGAAAGTCAGTTATCATAGTCCAAAAATTTTGATAGGGAACAATTTCATAGCTGAATCCTTCACCAGCGGCAATTACTGGCAACGCTGGCGTATCGTGACCGATTGTCAATCGACCTAAACGCATAGTAGGTTTAACGCCGTGAGTTACAAGTTCCATAGGAAAGCGTCCTACAACGTGATCGGTACGTGTGACGTTGGAAAGTTTTTTGTAATCGCCAGGCATATCGGGCATAACGTCAATTTCGCCGCTTTGAAGTTTGCTAGCCATAACGTTCCAATCTTCAAATTCAACGTATTCAAAATTGCAATGGGCATAGTTCGACAAAAATTCCATGTATTCGTGACCGTAGCCAGTCTTATGTCCTGGAATATCTTCGTAGACAAAAGACGTGTCAGCCAAGTAGCCGACTTTGATAGTTTCTAAACTGTTTTGCAAAATTTTTTCGTAAGGGCTGGGAGCAGGTGGACGATGCGACGCCTCCGCCGTTATGAAATATATATAAAATATTAGCGTGAAAATCAACGTGATATACAAAAATTTTTTAGAATCGAACATTATTCGCACCTCGTGTTAAAATTTCGTACTGTAAAAAAATTTTTAAGTGTAGTTTATCAAAGTGCAACGTTTTTATCAATTTATTATAG
>CAMJAZ010000085.1 GCA_946403735.1 uncultured Selenomonadales bacterium | reverse complement strand
GCCTGCCAAAGTAGAAAGTTGCTGATTCGCATATCGCCGCTTGTACGTATCAGCAAATCGACTGGTGGCAAGCCTTGCGTATCAAGTTCGCTTTCAAAAAGTTCTGCGTTAATATCGCTTACAGAAATTTTTCCGCTTGCAACTTTATCAGCTAATTTCTGCGCTGCACGTAAAATTTCATCTTGCCCGCCGTAATTCGCCGCAATGTTGAACTTAACGCCAGTATTATTTTTCATCAGCGTTGTAGCATCGCGAATTTGATTTTGAATGCCAGCTGAAAATTCTTCAACACGTCCAAGAAAACGTAGCCGAACATTTTTTTCATGCATTTCGCGTTTTTCCTTTTCAAGGTATTCGGAAAATAAACGCAGGAGAAAATCAACTTCACTGTGCGGACGTTTCCAATTTTCCGTAGAAAAAGCGTAAACAGTCAACGCCTCCAAGTTGAGATTGACAGCGACGGTTAAAATTTTTTTCAGCGTCTTAACGCCAGCAGAATGTCCCGCGCTACGTAAAAGTCCGCGATAACTTGCCCAACGCCCATTGCCGTCCATAATTATAGCGACGTGACGCGGCAATTTTGACTTGTCAACGCGCTTTAAAATTTCATCATCCACACTCAAACTTCCATGACTTCCTTTTCTTTAGTAGTTTTCGTGCTGTCAACAAGTTTGATATATTTGTCTAAAAGTTTTTGAATTTTATCTTGACTTTCTTTGCGATCATCTTCAGTAATTTCTTTAGACTTTTCAAGTTTTTTAATAGATTCGTTAGAATCGCGGCGAATGTTACGCATAGCAACTTTTGATTCTTCCGCCTTTTTGTTGACGACTTTGACAAGTTCTTTGCGACGTTCCTGCGTAGGTTGAGGAATGGCAAGACGAATTGCAATACCGTCAGAATTGGGCGTCAAACCTAAATCAGATTTTTGAATGGCGCGTTCAATATCTTTGAGTGAGCCTTTATCGTAAGGCTTAATCATAAGCATACGCGGTTCAGGGACTGTGACGTTAGCAATTTGATTGACAGGCGTGGACGTGCCGTAATAATCAACCATAACTTTATCAAGAAGACTTGGTGCGGCGCGACCTGCGCGAAGTGTGCCGTAATCTTTTTTCAAGGCATCCAAACTTTTTTTCATACGGTCTTCAGCCGCGTTGATAATGTCATTCGTCATACTTAATCCTCCTTAGTAGTGAATTAAAAAATTCTAAATTCATAATTCTTAATTATCCTACGGTTGTTCCGATTGGTTCACCTAGCGCCGCCTTAACAATATTTTCGTGATTGTCAATGTTGAAGACGACGACAGGAATTTTATTATCCATACAAAGGCTAGTTGCCGTCGAGTCCATAACGTGCAATTCGCGATTCAAAATATCAATGTATTTAAGCGTGTCAAACTTTTTTGCGTTAGGATTTTTATTTGGATCGCTATCGTAAATGCCGTCAGTACCTTTTTTCGCCATAAGAATAACATCCGCTTCAATTTCAGCGGCACGAAGGGCAGCAGTTGTATCTGTTGAAAAGTACGGATTGCCAGTACCACCGCCGAAAATTACGACACGCATTTTTTCAAGATGACGAACTGCGCGGCGTCTAATGTAAGGTTCAGCAACTTCACGCATTTCAATAGCAGTTTGCACGCGGGTAAAGACGTGAATTTTTTCCAACGCGTCCTGCAAGGCAAGGGCATTCATAATCGTAGCGAGCATTCCCATATAATCGGCAGACGCTCTATCCATACCCATTTCCGAGCCAGTAAGTCCGCGCCAAATATTTCCGCCACCTACGACGACTGCGACTTCTAAGCCAGCTTCATGAACTTTTTTAATTTGTTTGGCAATATCTGCTACGACAGGCGGATTTATGCCGAAAGTATCATCGCCAGCTAAAGCTTCTCCGCTAAGTTTCAAAACGACACGCTTGTACTTCATAAAATCAGCGCGGCTAAAATTTTTACGACAACGCCGCGCCATTCACTTCCTTTCTGCGTCGAAATTTTATAATTTAAAATTTTATCTACTATTACAATCGCGCCAAAATCATATGTCAAGGCGCTGGAAGTTTATAATTTTGATCGCGTCGTGAAGTAAATTTTACAAGCTGATTAATGCTGTGTCAAGGAAAATTCAATAGTTGCGTTCAAGCCACTTTTCAAGTTCTCATCAATGAAAAATTTTCTACAGAATTTTCTACTGGAATTTTCACAATTTGTTGAGCGTGCGGCGCTGATAAAATTTCTTGTCCGTCTGTGTCAAACATTTTTAAAATTTTCTGTGTGAAAGTTTTACCGTGCGGCTGAAAAAATTCTACGTCCTGTCCAACTTCAAACTTGCCGCGCTGTTCAATCGTAGCCAACATTTTATCGGCGTCAAAATCTCTAACGATGCCGAGAAAGTCTGAACTACGTTTAGGTTTCGACGTGTCATAAATTTCCGTAGGCTTGCTGTCACTTATAAAAAATCCCGTCGTGTACGGGCGATGTGCAACTTTATCCAGTTCGTTTAACCATTCAGACAGAATTTTAAAATTTGCTGGATTTTCAAGGTATGAATCAATGGCTTGTCGATAAGTTTTGACGACGCCCGCCACGTAATTAACGCTTTTCATTCGCCCTTCAATCTTCAATGACGAAACGCCGCTTTCAATAACTTTATCAAGGCACGGTAGCAAACATAAATCTTTCGAGTTCATCACGTAAGCGCCGCGCTCATCTTCTTCAACGTTAAAATATTCATTCGGTCGTTTTTCTTCGACAAGTGAATATTTCCAACGGCATGAGTGCGTACATTCGCCGCGATTGCCACTTCTGCCCGTCAAGTAGTGCGACAAGTAGCAACGTCCTGAATACGAAATGCACATTGCGCCGTGTACAAAAATTTCAAGTTCTGCCGCGCAGTTATGTTTAATCGCTGAAATTTCGTCACAAGTCAATTCACGCGCTAAAACGATTCGACTTGCGCCAAGTTCGTGGAAAAAATTCACTGCGCGGTAATTCGTAATGTTAGCTTGCGTGCTGACGTGCAAGTCAAGATTTTTTGTAACTTCCTTAGCTAAAGTGAAAACGCCTAAATCTGAAATTAAAATGGCGTCAACTCCAACGTCGTCCAAAAATTTTAAGTACGCGGCAAGTTCATCGAAGTCCGCATTTTTCGCGAAAATATTTACCGTAACGTAAATTTTTTTACCAAGTTTATGTGTGAAGTCGACGGCTTGAACAATTTCCGATTCGTCGAAGTTGTCACTAAAGGCGCGTAGATTAAAATTTTTCCCGCCAATATAAACTGCGTCCGCTCCGTAAGTCAACGCGGCTTGAAGTTTTTCAAAATTCCCTGCTGGTGCTAAAAGTTCAATGCTCAAAATTTTTCCTCTATTAACGATATTGATTGACTAAAACTAAATGCTCTTCGTAAGTGTGCGAATAATGATTATGCCCCTTTCGGTCGGCGACGAAGTACAAATAATCTGTGTCGGCTGGATGAAGTACCGCCTCAATCGAATCCATACCAGGATTTGCAATAGGTCCTGGCGGCAAGCCCGCGTGTTTATACGTGTTGTACGGCGATTCAATTTCAGTATCTTCAAGCGTCACATCTTCCTTTGGCTCGTTCAACAAATATTGTAATGTGGCGTCCGTCTGCAACGGCATATTCATTTGCAAGCGCTTAAGAAAAACTTGTGCTACAATCGCTCTATCTTCTGGATAGCGTACTTCACGTTCCACCAATGACGCAAGCGTTGTTAAATCGTACACTGACAAGCCCAATTCCTGCGCACGTTCACGCATTTCTGGCGTTATTCGTTTGTCAAATTCCGCCGCCATCATCTTCAAAATATCTTCAATCGATGTGTCACTTTCAACCGAATAAGTTTCTGGGAACAAAAAACCTTCCGCCGCATAGCGTACATCTTTGTGTTTACGCATATAGCCATACGGCGCAAAATCTGTTGCTGCCTTCAAAAAATCTTCCCTGTCAACTAAATCTAAATTGTAAAGTCTGTCAGCAATTTCCTTGACGCCAAAACCTTCGGGAATGGTAAACTTCACCAAATATTTTTCGCCGCTTAAAAGTTTTGCAAAAACTTCCTCATCATTCATACTTGCAGTGAAAATGTAAGTACCAGGTTTCATTTGGTCATCATAACCGCGAAGACGTGAGACAATCCTAAACTTCAAACTGCTAGCGATAACGTCTTTAGCCTCAAGAATATCAGCAATTTCAGAAACAGTCATTCCTTCAGTAATTTTGACGTGAACGCGCTTTTCATCAGGTTCATCAGCCGTCGAAGGTTTAAGCTGTTGTTCAGGCTTAATTGATGAAGGGTCTATAAAAATCAATGCCGCGCCAACTAGCACAATACAAAATACGACGCCGCAACCTATCGACGCCACATATTTAAAGGAAATGTCTGTAAGCAGGGACTTTATCCAACGAAATGGCGCAAGTAAGATTGAACCGATTTTAGATAAAACTTTGGATAAAAATTTTTTCTGCGATTCGTTTTTTCTGTCACGTCTACTGCCAATCGTTGAGATATTGCCCTTAGATTTTTTTTTATCTGAATTGAAAAAGGGGAATTTCATTTAAGCTATTCTTCGTCGTCAAAATCCGCTTCAATCATTGCTTCATACGCTTTTTGTACAGCTTCAAATTCTTCGTCAGTTGGTTCAACGTAAATATCTTCGCCAGTTTCTTCGTCCGTGACGATTTTAGCAATTATAACGTCGCCGTCTTCGCAATCGCAACCACATTCGCAACCTTCATGGTCGTGATGATGTTCATGTTCGCAATGGTCGTGGTCTTTAATCTCAACCAACAATGCAAAATCGTCGTCGCCAACTGGAATAATCATCTGCTCGGTGTAGAAATAGGAATTGCCTTCGTCGTCCGTCATTTCAACTACAACTTCGCCAAAATCTTCGTCATCTAAATTTTCATCATCTAAAATTTCTTCCTCAACGATATTTTCTTCAACATTTTTTTTCTTAGCCATTAAAATTTTCTCCTTTCGATAAATCGCTAGTAGGCAAGCTGTCAAGATAACTTTGCAAAATGTAGACAGCCGCCATTTTGTCAATAACTTTTTTTCGCTTACTGCGGCTAACGTCCGCTGATATTAAAAAATTTTCAGCGGCAACGGTAGTTAATCTTTCGTCCCAAAAAATTTGTTCGACGGTAGGATAAGCGCCTTTAACTTTCGTGGCAAACTTTCTAACAAGTTCGCAACGTTCGCCCTCCGTACCGTCCATATTTTTCGGCAGACCAATTATCAGCGTTTCAACTTCGTATTCAGAAATTAAAGCGCCAAGTTCCGCAATGTCATTTTTTTTCGACGTGCGGTGAATAGTTTTGACGCCCTGCGCGGTAAGTCCAAATGGATCGCTGACGGCAATTCCAATAGTTTTGTCGCCAATATCAAGTGAAAGACATCTCAAGATTTTTTCTCCAAATTTTTTAAGTACGTGCGGACAAGTTCTTCTAAAAGTTCGTCACGTTCAACTTTTCTTATTGTACTGCGTGCGTCCATATGGCTCGTAATGTACGCGGGGTCGCCGCTAAGAAGGTAGCCTACAAGTTGGTGAACAGGATTGTAGCCTTTTTCACTCATTGCCAAGTAAGCGTTCTTTATGACTTTTTCGGCTCGATTTTCTTCCGTGCCAAATTTGAAAGTCATCGTTTCATCACTAACCACGAAATCACCTCCAGTTTAGCTTTTAGGTGTTAGCTTTTAACTTGTAGAAAAGAAAGAAAACTAACCTTTAATCAAGCGTTCAGCAATTTGCAGAGCGTTAAGCGCCGCGCCTTTGCGAATTTGATCGCCGCATACCCAAAAGTTCAAGCCGTGTTCAACTGAAAAATCTTTTCTGATTCTACCAACTTCAACGTCATCTTTGCCAGACGTTTCCAAAGGTTGAGGGTAAATCATTTCGGCGGGATTGTCACGAACTACTACACCGTCAAACTTTTCAAGTGCCGCCCGCGCAGATTCGGCGGAAACTTCGTCGTAAAATTCCACGTTGACGGATTCGGCGTGACTGCGATAGACTGGGACGCGAACAGTTGTAGCCGTGATTTTCATGTCGGCATCTTCCATAATTTTCCGCGTCTCATCAATCATTTTCATTTCTTCTTTTGTGTAATCGTTATCCATGAAAATATCAATCTGCGGCAGTAAGTTCGACGCAATTTGATAGTGTTTGTTAAGTGACGCGACGGGCAAAACGTTAGCTTGCGGCGTCTTATCGTTGGCAAGGTCATCAAGCTGATTTTTAAGTTCGTCCATACCTTCACGACCAGCGCCGCTAACTGCTTGGTACGTTGAAACGACGATTCTTTTAATTTTCGACAAATCGTAAAGCGGTTTTAACGCCATAACCATAATAATCGTTGAACAATTTGGATTGGCGATAATTCCTTTATGTTGAAAAATTGCATGAGGATTTACTTCAGGTACGACAAGCGGAACATTGGGATCCATTCGGTACGTGCTGGAATTGTCAATGACGATAGCGCCTGCTTTAACTGCCGCAGGTCCAAAAAGTTTACTAGCCTTACCACCTGCAAAAAGTGCAATGTCAACGCCGTCAAAAGAATTTTCCGTAGTTTCTTCGACGGTGTATTCTTTGCCCATAAAATTTATTTTTTTGCCAGCCGACCGCGCAGAGGCAAGCATTTTCAAATTTGCGTATGGAAAATTTCTTTCCTCAATCAATTTTAAAAATTCCTGTCCAACTGCACCAGTTACGCCGACTATTGCAAGATTAACTTTCTTCATAACGTCTCCTTAAATATAGTCACTTAGCTATTTGCAATTCAATTTATAAATTTTTTTATTTTAATGAATTACTTTTCTTTTGGCGCAAAAGAAAATTAACAAAAGAAAACATAGCGGCATTTGTGCGCCCACGATTAACGGTTT
>CAMJAZ010000084.1 GCA_946403735.1 uncultured Selenomonadales bacterium | reverse complement strand
ATGCAAGGCGCTACAATTTATATCGTCGGAATAAATGTTGCTGACGGTAGCTTTGCATCTGGTGCGCCGTGCCTTATGTGCCGCCGTATGATTAAAAACGCGCAAATTGCCAATGTCATTTACCGCGACACGAACGGCGAAATTGTTATTAAAAGCGTCGATGAAATTTAACCGTTAATCGCTTTACGTTTCATCACGTAATTCCAAAGCGTCACGATAACTGTTGCGCCCAATTTCGCCAACATATAATGCAACGTGACAATCTCCACGAAAAACCACATACAAAGTTGATTCAAGCCTAATCCCACGACGCTTGAGCCTATGAAAATTGTTGCTTGCCGCGCAGTTTGTTTTTTCGCGCCCTTGAAAACATAGACGACGCAGAGCCAATAGTTGAAGATGACGGACACTGTAAATGAAATTCCTGCCGAATAAAGGTAATGGACGCCAAAAAATTCTGTCAAGCCGTACAAAACGCCGCAGTCAACTAAAAGCGACAGTCCACCTACAAAACAAAATCTTACAATTTCTAAAAATCTTTCATTCATCATTAGCCCTCAACGCGGAAAAATTTACTGCCGCGATTTTTTTTTCATCAAGCAATTTTAAAACTTTCGGTGACGTGACGGCGTTTAATTCAGCCTCAAAATCGTGTTCCCATTGACAAAAATTTTTCAACGTAGAATTTTCCGTGCCAGGATGCAACATAACTTCCGTTGTACCTTCGCGCAGATTTTCAATTAAATTCAGCATAAATTTTTCCGTTACGGATTCGCCAGCCACAATGCCCGTGAAATGATTCGGCGACAAAAAATTTTTCGCGTGAACTTTATGTGCGGCAAATTTCGCCAGCGACGCTAAACCTACGCGACCGATAAATTGACCAATGCCGCCAAATTCGCCTTCAAAAATTTTCGTGTCAGAAATTCTTATCGCGTGAATGCCAGCCGCGTCCGCCAGCTCCAAAACTATATCAATAATTTTCGGCACGTGGTGTAAGTGTTGGTGACTGTCAACGTGCGTCAAGTTCAAGCCAGCACGTTTAACTTTTTCAATCTGCGCGGCAAGTTCGGCGCGTACTTCGTCCAAATTAATTTTGCCTTGAAGGTAACGTTTAAGAAAGGCGGCGTGATTGTCATAAAAAGTTCCTTCCGCCGTGACGAGCGAAGGAATTTTATTTGGCGGTAAAATTGGATTGCCATTCGCCAAAGTTAGATGAACGCCAACGCCTAAGTTTGAAAGTTTGTTCGCCGTACTAACTGCGTCGTCGAATGCAATGCCGCCTGCCATAATCGTCGTAGACTTCAAGCAACCTTTTTCATACGCAATTTGAACTGCGCGGTTTATCAGCGTATGCCGTCCAAAATCATCAGCGTTAATTATAATCTGTTTCAAAATATATTCCTCATTCTAAATTCTAATTTCTAATTTCTAAATTCTAAATTCTAAATTCTAAATTCTTAATTCTTAATTCATATTATACGCTGTAAAAATATTTGATTCTAGCCTTAAACAAAAAATTTCCTGCAGATAAAAATTATTTGCAAGCAGGAAGTTCAAAACATTAGCCGAATCAAAGATAATAATAACCATTAGGAGGAAAATTTTATGATTGGTGTACGAAATGTAGTTGCAATAGTTTGCGGCGGCGGACCAGCGCCAGGTATTAACGCGGTTATCAGCGCAGTTACAAATACGGCGAATCGTAACGGTTGGGACGTTTTGGGAATGTACGACGGCTTTTCACATCTTGGACGCGGTGAAAAAAGCTATATTCGCCTTGACGCTTCTAACGTCAACCGCATTCATTTAACTGGCGGCTGTATCCTTAGAATGTCACGTTTCAACCCTACGAAGAAAGAATCTGACCTTCACACCGTCGTTGACACGCTCACTGAATTGGGCGTCAACTATCTTGTGACAATCGGCGGCGACGATACCGCGTTCAGTTCATCAGCTGTTTCAGAATATGCGCGTAAACTTGGACGTACCATTAACGTTGTTCACGTACCAAAAACGATTGATAACGATTTGCCACTGCCTGAAGGTATTCCAACTTTCGGCTTTGAAACTGCGCGGGCATTTGCTACGACGGAAATTCAAAACCTTATGGAAGATGCGCGTACCTCAAATAATCGCTGGTACTTCACCATTGCAATGGGACGTACCGCTGGACACTTGGCGCTTGGTATGGGTCGTAGTGCTGGCGCGGCAGTTACGATTATTCCTGAAGAGTTCCCGCAACCTAAAGTTCGTCTGCAACAAGTCGTTGACATAATTACTGGTTCAATCGTCAAACGTTATCTTACTGGCAAAAATTACGGCGTCGCTGTCATTGCTGAAGGCGTTATCGAAAAAATTGCAGAGGAAGATTTCGCAGAACTTGGGAACGTCGTACTTGATGAACACGGACATATTCGCTACGCTGAATTGGACTTCGGCGAAATTCTCAAGCAAAAAGTTTTAGCGGAAGTTAAACGTATCGGCATTAAAATTTCCGTCGTCGATAAAGAAATTGGCTATGAACTTCGTTGCACTGCGCCGATTGCTTATGACATTGACTACGCTAGAAATTTGGGCTACGAGGCAATGCAATTCCTTATGCGCGGAGAAAGTGGCGCTCTCATCACCATTCAAGACAATAAAGCTGTACCGCTTCGCTTTGAAGATATTCGCGATCCAGAAACTGGCAAAACTTATGTCCGCCGCGTCAACATTGATTCAGTTCACTATAAAATTGCACGTGGCTTTATGATGCGTCTTGAAAAAGCTGACCTTGACGATCCAGGACTTGCTAACGCTTTCCGTATGGAACCTGAAGAATTCAAGAATCGTTATGCTTATCTTTTCGACGAAGAGCCAACAGTTTAATTAATCGCTGAAAAATAAATTCGATTTGTAAATAAAATTTTTAAACTAAATGACTGTCACATAAAAATTTTGTGTGGCAGTTTTTTAGTGAGTAGTAAGTAGTTAGTAGTTAGTAGTTTTTCATTCCGAATTAAGCATTCCTAATTATGAATTACGCATTACGTCTAAAACGTCGCGTAACTTATCACCTAGCAAGTTAAAAATGGCTACCGTCACAAAAATTGCTGAACCTGGCGCTAAAATTACCCACGACGCAGTTTGAATCATTGAACGTCCATTATTCATCATCGCGCCCCATTCAGCTGTTGGCGGCATTGCTCCCAATCCTAAAAATGAAAGTCCTGCCAATTCCATTATAATCGTGCCAATGTCAAGTGCCGCCGTCACTAAAACTGGTCCCGCGATATTTGGCAGTACGTGATGAAATAAAATTCCCGCCGAACTTGTACCCGCCATTTTCGCCGCGTCTATGTACGGCATTTTGCGGATTGAAAGTACAAGCGCCCGTGAAATTCGCGCGTACTTCGTCCAGCCGATTATTGCAAGTGCCGCCGCCGCGTTAAAAAGTCCGCCGCCTAGTACACCTGCTACAGCTATTGCGAAAACCATTTGCGGAAACGCTAAAAATATATCAGACGTTCTCATTAAAATTGTGTCGACCTTGCCGCCTATGTAGCCGCATAATGCACCGATTAAACTTCCTATAATCGTTATCGTTGCCAAAAGTAAAAGTGCCGCGCAGAGTGTCACTTGCGAACCCATTATTACGCGGGATAACACGTCGCGCCCGTACCTGTCAGTTCCTAATAAATTTTGCGCATTCGGCGGCGATAATGCACCTTCCAAATCCTGTGCGTATGGATCAAACGGCGTCAAGTACGGCGCAAATATCGCAATGAAGATTAAAATTCCTGCCAAGATTAAATACGGAATTAATGGGCGATAGCGCGACTTAATCATTTAAATTTTCCTCATAAGCAACGCGCGGGTCAAGTTGACGGTAAAGTAAATCAGCCAGCAAATTTATCATAACGTAAATTATAGCCATCCATACGACGTAAGCTTGAATTAACGGATAATCTCGCATTAAAATTGCGTCGACAGCCATTTTGCCGACGCCGTCCCACATAAAAATTGTTTCAACAATCGCCGTACCGCCGAGCAGTGAACCGATTGACAGCGCCAACAAAGTTATTATCATTGTCAGCGCAGATTTCAAAACGCTTTTCGTTAAAATCGTGAACTCATCAATGCCGCGTGACCTTGCGCCGAGTACGTACGGCTTTTGTAATTCTTCAAGCACGACTGCGCGAATTTGCCGCGTATACTTTGCGCCCATTGAAATTGTCAGCGTCAAGGCAGGCATTATTACGCCGCGCCAATCGTTGGAAATTATCGGCAGTAAATTTAATTTCAATGCGAGGAAGTAAATTAAAAGCAGTCCTGCGAAAAAGTTCGGCATTGAATTTCCTACGAAACTTAGCGCACGTATTACGTAGTCGACAAATTTATTTTGATTGACGGCAGAAATAATTCCTAGCGGCGTTGCAATGAAAATCGTAAGCAAAATTGATACGGTCATCAATTCGATTGTGGCAGGAAGTTTTTCAGCGAACGTTTCAAAGACAAGTTTGCCGCTTATGAAAGAGCGTCCCATATCGCCAGTGACGACGCCTTTTAACCAGTTGCCGTACTGAATCAGAAATGGTTGGTCTAGTCCAAGTTCAGCACGTTTCGCCGCTAAAATTTCTTCGGAGACGCTACCCGATTGACGGTAAATCATATCGACGGCATCTTCAGCGGAAAGTTGTATTAGCGCGAATGTTAAAAAAGTTATTCCCAATAAAATCGGTACAAGTTGAATTAAGCGACTGAAAATATATTTGCGCATTAAAAAAATCTCCACGAAAATTTTTCCGTGAAGATTTTACTATTTCCATAAAAATTTTTTAAGCCCCACGCAGGGATATTTGTTAATTAAGAATTAAGAATGTATAATTAAGAATTTTTTACTACTTTCTACTAACTACTTATTAACAACTTTCTTTTCTTTAATGCGAGCGGCTTTACCCGTAAGTTTGCGCAGATAATAAAGTTTAGCGCGACGAACTGCACCACGACGTACAACTTGAATTTTATCAATGCGCGGCGAATGTACAGGGAACATTCTTTCGACACCGACGCCGTAAGAAATTCTGCGTACAATAAAGTTTTCGCGGACGCCAGAACCTTGACGACCAATGACGACGCCTTCAAAAACCTGGATGCGTTCGCGGTTACCTTCAATAATTTTCGCGTGAACTCTAACTGTATCGCCAGGTCCAAAGTCAGGAATATCTTTCCTCAACTGTTCTTTCTCAAGAATTTCGATAATGTTCATAAACTTTTCCTCCTATTAGCGCTCATGAAAAATTTCAGCGGAGCGTTGACATAACTTTTGAAGTTTACCACATTTAATTTTTATCGTCAATATTTCTGCCGCACTTAGAAAAATTTTAGCTGTATGAAATAATGCGGCTTTTTTGTTGCAATGAAAAATGTTATAATCGAAAAAAAAATTTTGTGGGGAAATTAAAGTGAACAAAGCTTTTTATGATAACGAACGCGAAATTGATCTTGATGAACAGAAAAGATTGTATAAGCGTGAAAAGAAAATTAGTTGGGCGCGGTCAGCAGTTTTTATTGCCAGCGTCATAGGAATTGCGCTTAGCGTTGATGGCAATCATCAAGGTTACATTGCGGCGGCGATTTTGATAATGATTTTTTTCACGCTTGTCGGTCGGCACGACGATATTAAACGGCGGCAAAAATTTTTAACCAGTCGCCTAAACGTTTTAAATTCCTACATCGTAAGGGCGCGTGGAACTTGGCGTAAACGTTCAAATGACGGTAGCGTTTACCTTGACGACGAAAGACCGCAGGACGTAGACTTATACATTTTCGGTAAAGGCTCAATCTTTCAATACATCTGCGCGGCACGTACTAAGCGCGGACGTGACAGGTTAGCGCAATCATTTTCACCAATTCCGCCAGATGATTTTGCACCAGTACGTTTGCGCCAAAAAGGTGTTGCGGAACTTTTACAGCGCCCGCGTTTATCGCTTGACTTAGAAGCGCTTGCCCGCCTTATGCCAAACAATCATGACACGACGCCGCTATTAAAAGCTATGGAAGAGCCGTTGCCGACGCTTAGTAAAATTTTTTACCTACGCTATGCATCAATCCCGCTTATATTAGCTATAATTTTATTGGGAATTTTTCACGACATCGACGCCATTTCAATGTTATTTTTTATTTCAATCGTACCAATTTTTTCATTGATAATCGCCATTGTAATGTTGTCCCGCACGTCAGAAATTTTAAAGCCGCTGAAAATGTTTTCGAAGGAATTAAAACTTTATCAAGCAATTTTTGAACGGCTTGAATCAACGGACTTTAGCTCCTCAAGTATGCGGCAAATTCGCGACGCCTTGACGGACGAAGTATCGGCGGCACGATATTTAAAATTGTTAGCGCTGCTTGTTAAGTTTGTCAATGCGCGTAAAAATCCTATCGCCTTTCTTTTTGGCAACGCGCTATTCTTAATGGATTTTTTCTGCGTGGCGGCATTCATCAGCTGGCGTAAAACGGCGGCTAAACATCTTCACAAATGGATTGACGCATGGTCGGAGGCGGAAGTTTTAATTTCTTTAGCGTCAATCGGTCAAACTCGTCAAACGTACTGCTTTCCGACATTGCTGGACGATCCTGCGCCGAAGATTAAAGCTAAAAATTTATCAAGCTTGCTAATCGCAAATAAAAAAGCCGTATCAAATGACGTTGACTTAAAGGCAGGTACAACGATTGTGACGGGCGCGAATATGTCAGGAAAAACAACGTGGATTCGTACGATAGCTGGCGCTGTAATGTTAGCTTATGCTGGCGCTCCAGTCTGCGCGGAAAGTTTTTCAGTCAGCAAATTAGCCGTCTTTACGTCAATTCGCGTCAACGATGACATTGGACAAGGCTTGTCGACTTTCTACGCGGAACTTTTACGCATTAAAAGTATGATTGAGTACAGCGAAAAGAAATTGCCAATGCTGATTTGTATCGACGAAATTTTCAAAGGTACGAATGAAGCTGATAGA
>CAMJAZ010000083.1 GCA_946403735.1 uncultured Selenomonadales bacterium | reverse complement strand
ATATAAATTTGCAACTAATTTAACTTAAAAAATTTACATTGTCAATACGTTTCAATATCTTTAACTGAAATTTAATATTTTATTTCACGACAAATAAAAAACTCCACGAAAATTTTTCCGCAGAGTTAATTTTTTAGATAAGTCGCTATTTATTTTTTAATCCATTCTAGAGCTTCATTTAAACTGTTGAAGACGCCCGCGCAAAGTTGACGTACATCAGGCGTTGGCTGTGTTTGGTCGATAACCATAATTGCCGCGCAGTTTGCCGCCGCCGCCGAACGAATACCGTTTAAGCTGTCCTCGAAGGCGTAACAGTCATTCGGGGGCAGATTTATTTTTTTCGCCGCCAAAATAAAAATATCTGGTGCAGGTTTACCATTCGTGACTTGATCGCCGCCAACAATCGCGTCAAAAAATTTTTCGATACCTGCACGACGAATATTTTTTGTTATGGAGTCTGTATCCGAACTGCTTGCAATCGCCGTTGAAATATTTTGTTCGCGGCAGTACGTCAAAATTTCCACAACGCCTGGTTTCATCTCAAGATTTTTTTCAATATCTTTTACTACACGCTGAAATACGCGCTTGATATATTCTTTGCTGTCTACAGTTGGAAAATATTGGGACAGAACTTTTACAAATTTGTCAATGGTTCCGCCGCTCATCATCGCCGCAATTTCAGGTTTACGCTCGACGCCGAAAGTATCAGCCGTTTCAATCCACGCTTGCCGATACAATTTTTCAGTGTCGAAAAGCGTACCATCCATGTCAAAAATTGCCCCACGTTTCAAATTGATCACCTCATTTAAAATTTCATTCTTAATTCTTAATTTTTAATTAAAAATTACCAGCTGGTTGAATCGCGCCAAAATGACGGCGTTAAAAGTACAAGCACCACAAAAATTTCTAGCCTACTCAAAAACATACAGACGCAGGCAAATAGTTTACTAAAATTCGGCAATAAGTCGTAAGTACTCGTTGCGCCTTGAATGCCGAATCCAGGTCCAACGCTCGCCATTGTCGACACGCTAACCGAAAGGCTGTTCACAAAGTCAATTCCGTCGAACATCATCACGAACGCAAAAGTTATGTCAAGTACGACGACTGCGAAAAAAAATCTTGCCGCGCTGTATACAACGCCTTCATCAATCGTCTTGCCATTTAGCTTGACGGTGTTAATAAGTTGCGGGTGAATTTTTTGCCGAATAATCATTGCTACGAACTTGAACAGTAAAATTATTCGCGCAACTTTTAAACCGCCAGCCGTCGACCCTGCACAGCCGCCTAGAAACATTGTCATCATCATAAAAGATTTACTTATTGGCGGGTATAAATCGAAGTCGTGAGCTACAAAACCTGTCGTCGAACTCAAACTTGCTACATGAAACAGCGCACTTCTAATCGCGTAGCCAACGTCCCAGCCCATTTCCAAAATTAAATCTGTTGAAATTATCGCTGTCACTATAAAGACAATCCACAAGTAGACTTTAAATTCAGCATTGCGCCAAATTGTTTTAATGCCGCGTTGGTACGATACAGCGTACATTGCAAAACTGCCGCTTGAAATTATCATAAAAAACGCCATACAAAATTCTAAGTAAGGGTTGCCATACTCATTGACAGTGCTGTTGTAAACTGAATAGCCGCCCGTCGCAATAGTCGTCATAGCGTGATTAACTGCCGCAAAAATATCAAGTCCGCAAAGAAAATATCCTACCGCGCAGAAAAAAGTTAATGCCACGTAAATTTTAAATAACATTTTAGCGTTGTCACGAATGCGCGGCATATTTCGTTCCTTAGTTGGTCCAGTCGTTTCAGCCTTCAAGATGAACATTGCACCGCGTCCAAATTGTGACAAAATCGCCATAAAAATTACGACGATTCCAAGTCCGCCTACCCAATTTGATAAACTGCGCCAAAGTAGAATACTCTGCGGCAAAATTTCTACGTCATCAAAGACCGTCGCGCCTGTACCTGAAAATCCCGCGAATGATTCAACTAAACTGTCAACAACATTCAAATAGCCGCCTGCAATGTAAGGTACTGTTCCCAAAATTGAAACAATTAGCCAGCCTAATCCCGTGACGGCAACTCCTTCACGTACGCCGATATTGTCTTTACCTTTCAAGCCGCCGAAACGTTCAAGCTCAAACGTCACCGCGATGCACAAAAACATTGCTAGTAAGAATGCCGCCGCGTCGCCGTGATGATTACTCATTGTCGCTAAAATTAACGGCGGGAGCATTGCCGCGCCTGTTGCCAGCGTCAGGTAGCCTAACAGTCCGAATACAATTCGTTTATTCATTTTAATTTTTAGTCGTAGCTTTCAAAACTTCGTAGGCAACATTTATCAGTAGACTTTCAAAAATATTCGTCATTGCTATTGCCCCAAAAAATTTATATAATTCACGCGAAATTATATCAGAAAATTTTTTCTGTGCAATAAAGTTAAGGAGGCGTAGACAATGTTAAAAAAATTTTTCTTAGCAGTTGTCCTGCAAATTTTATTCGTGTCGTCGAACGTGACAGCCGAGCCGAATATAGTTGAAATGCCGTTGCCATTTTCAGATTATCGCGACGAACTCACGCGCCAATATACAATGAATCATTACGGCTTTTCAACGTCGACCATTGACCCCCGCGCAGTTGTAGTTCATTGGACGGCGGGCAGTACGTGGGAGTCGGCGTACAATATTTTTTATGACGATTTACTGTGGGACGGCGAAGTAAACGTTTCTTCGCAATTCATCGTTGACCGTGACGGTACGATTTACCGCTTGATGCCAGAGACAAAATTAGCGCGTCATGCGATTGGCTACAACTGGTGCGCGATTGGCATTGAAAACGTTGGCGGCGTCAATGGCGTTGAAGATTTGACGGCGGAACAGTTGCAAGCGAACATTGAATTGATTCGTTACCTGCACGAAAAATATCCTACGATTGAATATGTTTTCGGACATTATCAACAAGTCGAGGCGCGGGCAAGTGGATTGTACATTGAACTTGTGCCAGATTATTTTGCAGGCAAGCCAGATCCTGGACCTATTTTTATGCAAGCCTTGCAAGATGAATTGTCGGCGGACGGTTTAAAATTTTTCCCCGCGTAAAAATTTTTGGAGGCTAAATGTTTGAACAATAATTTTAAAGATATAAATCAAAAAATGGAGTTAATTTTAACAGTCGGGCAAATTTTAGCTGAAAATGGAGCAACGACCGATAGAATTGTCCGCAATTCACAAAGAGTCGCCGCCTTTATGCAAATTCCTGAAGAAAATTTTCATCTTCAAGTTATGCCGTCAATTTTATTTCTGCACGTGACTGACGGTGAAAAAACGCATTTTGCATTCCGAAGTTGTGAAAAACACGGCGTCGATATGAATATCATTGCTATGATAAGTCAACTTTCGTGGCGTATCTTGAAGAAAAAATATTCTGTAGAAAAATTTCACGAAGTTTTGAGCGGCATTATTGCGCGTAAAAAAATTTATACGCAACTTCTAACTTACTTAGCGCCAGGAATTGCTTGCGGTGGATTTTGTATTTTATTTGGTGGAGATTTTTTAGCGGCGATTTATGCTGCAATATGCGCGGCGATTGGAAAATTTTTGCAGATAAAATTTTTGAAGTTCGGAATAAATCCATTTGTCACGTTAGCTTGTGCCGCATTTACCGCAACGATAGCGGCGTACTTCGCGCACTTTTTACCTACGCAGACAATATGGATTCCCTTGCTTGCTTGCTCATTATTTTTAATACCTGGCGTACCGATTATAAACGGCGCTATTGATACGTTAAACGGATTTTTAGTAAGCGGCTTAGTTCAAATTTTCCGCACAGTTTTAATTTCATTGGGAATGACAGTAGGAATTGCCCTAGCCTTATTAGTTTGTACAGGATTTGATCCATTTAATTTTATGGAGCTGTGCCTGACTCTTTCAAATTTAACCTTGACTCCTCAATACAATTTATTTATTTGGACACTGGCGGCGGCAGTTGCGGCTATTGGATTTTCAATTTTATTTAATATGCCTATACGCTGTTTGCTGTCAATAGGTCTTTTAGGCGCTTTAGCAGTTTTCACGCGAAATATTTTGATGATGGAATTTCATTTCTCACAAGAAATTGGTTCATTGGTAGGCGCGACGCTGGCAAGTTCAGCTACATTTAAAGTTATTAAATGGACGCACTCACCCATGCAAGTTTTGATTATTCCCGCGTTAATTCCACTTGTGCCAGGCGTTTTAATTTATGGATTTTTATTTTCCTGTTTAAACATAACAATTTTAACGTCGGAGCAATTTTTTATAACGTTACAAAGTGGCATGGACGCCATACAAATAATTTTTTTGATAGCTATCGGCGCGGCGTTACCGAATTTACTTGCTAAGAAAATTTTTGACCAGAAAAATAAATCTGAACAGGAAAAATTTTTGAATGAAGTTTATGGTTCAGAAGAATAAAATAAATAAACACTCTCCAAGTGATGAATCATTTGGAAAGTGTTTTAATTTATAATAGGGTGTAAGTAGTAGGTAGTAGGGTGTAGGGTGTAGGCTTAGAAAATTTAATTACGCATTAAATTAAATTTTTTCGCGAATGAGTTTGAACAGCTTAGAATCAGCGGCAAGCCCAGTATAATTTGTAATAGCGGCGTCGATACCGTTAGCCTTTATGTAATTTTGAATTTCGACTGCTTCCGCGTCACCTTCAAAATCAAATGCAAATGCGGCGGCGGCAACTTTTGCCAAATTTACAGGATTTTTGCCACGTTCAATCAGCTGACTTGCAGGGGAAATTAATCTGTCCTTAGGTGAAAGTTTACGTTTTGGACCGCGTGCAACTCTCGTGACTTCATCTGACAAGTAAGGATTTGAAAAACGTTTTTCAGCCGTTTCAACGTATGCTTTATGTACTGCCGCGTCAAAACCGTACTTTTCAATCAGCAATTCAGACGTTTCAGCCCAAACGCCACGTGCAGTTTTCAAAACTTCTTCGTCTTTCATAGCGGTTGAAATATCTTGAATGCCGCGTTTGTAGGCAAGATAAGCTATCGACGCGTGACCAGTATTGACGGTGAAAAGTTTGCGTTCAATATAAGCGTTAAGGTCGTCAACAAGCGTCATACCTTTAATTTCAGGCAATTCACCGACAACGCCTTTTGAATCAACGTCCCATTCCGCGTAAGCCTCAACTTTAACTAAAAGTTTTTCATCATTTTTCTGCGCGGGAACAATTCTATCAACGGCGGCGTCAGGGAAACCGATTAACTTTGCAACCTCGTCTTTCACGTCGTCACTAAGATTTTCATAGACGAAATTTTTCAACACGGTTGAACCGCCGACCATATTTTCACAGGCGATAATGTTCAGCGGCTTTTTATTCGTGGCAAGGCGTTTTGTTAAGCCCTTAGCAATATTCGGCGCGATGAATTTTAAAATGTTCGGACCTATCGCCGTTGTGACAATATCCGCGTCGACAAAAGCATCAAGTAACGCATCAAGATTTTCATTGCTGTTAATCGCGCTGACGTTATCGACTTGAATTTTATCATCTTCGCCGAAAATTTGAACGTTGTACTTGCCGAGTTCATTAATATCGTTGACAAGCGGTGCGGCAACGTCAACAAATGTCACGTGATAGCCAGCTTTCGACAAGAGCAAACCGATAAAGCCGCGACCAATGTTTCCTGCGCCGAAGTGTAAAGCTTTCATCATAAAAATTCCCCCTAAAAAAAATTTTCCTTGAAAGGAAGTATATCAATGTCGAATCAAAATAATAATGAAAATAATGAAGATGAAAGGGCGATTATTGCATTGGGAAAGATGTTTAAAATTTTTGCTTTAATCGCCACAATTTTTGTAATCGCCCTTTTAATCTACATTGCGTTTCATTCAGAGAAAGGCGCCGAATCTTTCATAAATTACGCATTGCGCATTATGCATTACTCATTAAATTTTATCCTTTAGTGAACATATCGAAAAGGACTTGCGGGTCTTTCGTCTTGTACGCCTTGTCTAAATCTTCGTCTGAATAATCCATTGTGATTGTAGCCAAGTTTTGAATGATGACAAGATGATCATCACCCTTGCCAGCAATGCCAACGATTAAGTGTGCAACGTTACCGTCCGCAAATTCGACACCGTCAGGATACTGCATTACAACAATTCCTGTTTTCTTAACGTGTTGCTTGACAGCATTTTCACCGTGAGGAATTGCAATACCCTTGCCGATGTACGTTGAAATGTCACGTTCACGCGCCAGCATACCTTCAATGTACGGTTTGTCAACGTAGCCGCTCTTAAATAAAAGTTCGCCAGCCGCTTGAATAGCCTCTTCCTTCGTGACGCTCTTTAATCCGACTTTAACATTTTCTTTAAGCAGTACGCCTTCTTTAAGTTGAGTTCCGCCAGATTCTTCTGCAACAGGTTCTGAAGTTGCAACGCCGCCGCCTTGTAAACGTTCGCTAATTACGTCGTAAACGTTATTCTGCGTGAAGTCTTTAACGAAAATGTGTTCAGCTTGTGGTGAATCGTCGATAGCACGTTGAGCAAGTTTTTCATGCGATACGACAATCTGCGCGTCTTTAGGAATGTTACCAATAGCAAAATTTTTAACAGTAATGTTCGTGTAGCCGTCTTTATGCAACTTTTTGCGAAGAGCCGCCGCGCCAAGTGCCGAACTACCCATACCAGCATCACAAGCATAGACGATAAATTTAATATCTTTACCAGCAACTTGCTTTTCACCAGCTTGACCTTTAGACGCCGCTTTACGTGCCGCCATATTAGCTTGAGCCGCCGCTAAACCGTCTTCAGCCTCTGCATCAGCTTTTGCCGACGCTTTAATAAATACAGATGAAATTGCAAAACTTACGCCAGCCGCAACTAAAATCGCCGCTATGTTCGGTACGTAAGCGCCAGGCGCAGTCATTGCCATAATAGCGATAAATGAACCAGGAGCCGCAGGAGCTACTAAGCCGCCGTTCAACATTGTCAACGTGAAAACGCCGCTAATGCCGCCCGCGATAACT
>CAMJAZ010000082.1 GCA_946403735.1 uncultured Selenomonadales bacterium | reverse complement strand
CGGCATTTGTGCGCCTCGCGTTTTACGTTAAAGTAAAAAAAGTTTGTCACCGCGTACATTTGCGCCAATATTTTAACGTTACAGCAGACGCTGGGAAATGCCGCTTGTTACCTTAGTTTTTAGCATTCCTATTTATTCAACACCACCTAGCTTTTAAAAATTTTAATTCTTAATTCTTAATTAATCCAGCACGTGTCCCATTTTAGTTTTCTTTACCGTCAAATATTTTTTATCAAACTTTGTCGGCGCAACAATAATAGGAACCCTTTCAACGATTGTCAAGCCATGACCTTCAAGCCCTGCACGTTTAGCAGGATTATTCGTCAACAGCCGAATCGTAGTTAAGCCCAAGTCTACCAAAATTTGCGCACCAATGCCATAGTCCCTCAAATCAGGCTTAAAGCCCAAAAGTACGTTCGCTTCAACGGTATCTTTTCCAGCGTCTTGCAATTCGTAAGCACGCATTTTGTTAGCAAGACCAATGCCGCGCCCTTCCTGCCGCATATAAAGTAAAACGCCTTGACCAGCCTTTTCAATACGTTGCAATGCCGTTGCAAGTTGGTCGCCACAATCACAACGTAATGAGCCTAAAGCGTCGCCAGTCAAACATTCAGAATGAACACGTACCAAAACATTTTCTTTACCAGCAACGTCACCTTTCACAATCGCTAAATGGCATTTATTATCAAGCGAATTTTCATAAGCTTTAATTCTAAAGTGACCGTACTTGCTAGGGAAGTCCGCCTCTGCAATTTTACGTACAAATTTTTCCGTATGCTTGCGGTACTCAATCAAAGCGCGAACAGTGATAATGTTCAAGTCGTGACGGTCTGCAAACTCTTTCAGCTTTTCAGTTCGCATCATATGCCCATCGTCGTCCATAATTTCACAGCATAAACCAGCGGGATAAAATCCAGCCATACGCGCTAAATCAGTCGTCGTTTCAGTGTGACCTGCGCGGCGAAGTACACCACCTTCAACTGAACGTAATGGGAAGACGTGACCAGGTCGGCGAAAACTAGCCGCCTTAGCGTTTTTATCAAGCAAAAGTTTAATTGTGCGGCAACGTTCATAAGCTGAAATGCCTGTCTCCGTGTCGTAAGCGTCAATCGATACAGTAAACGCCGTTTCGTGATTATCGGTATTGTTTATAACCATTTGACCGATACCGAGTTCATCAAGGCGCTTTCCGTCAATAGGCGTGCAGATTAAACCTTTAGCATGCGTCGCCATAAAATTTATAATTTCAGGCGTAACCGTTTCTGCCGCGCAGATTAAATCGCCTTCGTTTTCGCGGTCTTCATCATCAATAACGACAATCATTTTGCCGTGTTTTATATCGTCAATCGCTTGTTCAATCGTAGCAAAATCTTTCATAAAAATTCCTCACCAAAAATTTTTGGCGTTTCATCGCGCCAATTAACTATTTTTAAACCTTCAATGCGTCCAAAATGTTTAATGTTAGCCGTAACAAGAATGCAATCATTCACAATAGCAGTAGCCGCAATAAAAATGTCATTATCTTCAATTTGTTGTCCTTTATGAAGTTGGTCATAAATATCAATAGACTTTTCCACGATATTCATATTTTCTCTGTCGAAGTAAAGTGGAGACAAACTTTTATAGAATGTGTAAAATTCTTTTAAGCGATTAAACTTTTGCGCAGACTTTAAACCGCGTACAATTTCGTAATAAACTATCGAACAAACATAAATTTGATTTTCATTTGCCATTGCAATATCCATATTGTTTACGACATTTTTATCTTTATACATAAAATCACTGATAACATTTGTATCAAGCAAATATTTAACTGCTTTATTCACGAAATCCTCGCCTTTCTAGCTTCTTCGGCTGCCATTATTCTAAAAAATTCAGCAGTTTTTTCAGGCTCTTCCTCATCAGTTGTGGAATTGATAAAAGCATGGAATGCCGCAATTTGACGCGCCTTTCTTTCTTCGGGCGTTTCATTTTTGCGCTCTTCAGCAAGTTTGCGATCTTTTAAAACATCTACATCATGTCTCAAAAGTGAAAGTTCCATTTGGATTTTCTCAAGCGTAGACAAAATTTTTTCTTCATTAGACATAAATATCACCACCATTGCTAATTTATCGTGTAGCCGTTTTCCTTCAAAATTTTTCCAACTTCGTCATTCGCGTTGATAATTTTAAATAAATTTTCGTCGTCCAAAGATTCACGCATAATTTTAAACGCTCGCAAACCTGCGAAAGAAATATAGCTAAGTTCCGCCGCGTCAATGTGAATTTCAGTAAAATTTTTAGCGCGTTGAACTTCATATTCTTGCAACAATTTCGGTGCAGTGATTGTATCTAAACGTCCGCTTATACGAATGGAAAGGATATTATCTTTTACCGATAAATTTTGCGTGAAGGGAACGTCAATCTTTTTTTCAGTGAAGTCAGCCGAGTGGACCGTCAATACCCATTCTTCAATTTCATCATACGCCGCCAAAACTTTATTCATCAGTGCGGGATTATCTTTCAGTGAAGGAATGATTTTTAACTTTTCGGGATAACGAAAACTTTCAACGGTAAAGCCGCATTCCTTCATAAAATTCCTGCGTTCTTCAAGTGTACCAGATATAAAAATATGGTCACTGTTGTCATTATCAGATACTTGACTACTACCGCTAATATTTGCCTTCAACATATCATCTTTATTGCCGCCAGTCAACGCAACATAGGTAACTGCCATTAACTCGCTGGAATATGCGTCCGAAAGATACCAGTAGCCGCCAAATTCTTGTAGCAGACAATGAATATTTTCACAAACAACTTTCAAATCATAATTGTTAAAATACCCCAATAATCCGTCCGTAATGATACAGATTTTTCCATGAACATCTTTTAAAGCATTGCGCATTGATGAATAATTTGTCGCGTCGACGCTGTGATATTGTACAAAAGCTTTTTCATTTTCATTTAAAAATTTGTCGGCAACGCGGCTAATTTCATCTATCACAATCGGCAAGTCAAAGCCGTAATATTTTTTCTTTAGTCGCGCCGTTATCAAACTGTGTGGCACGTAACCGCAAGGCAAATCAACTATAGTTTGGCAGTCAGTATCTTTAGCAATCGCCTTCCAAAGATTATATCGTACTTCCATAGAAATTGTTCGGCTACGATTAATATCATCACAAGTGGCGACCTCAACTGCAGGAAGCATTTCTTTATCTATGCTACTGTAAAAGCGGGTACAGTCTGAATCTCCAGCTCCGACTAAGAACCAAAGACAACCTTTCGCGCTAAAATAAATAGGGTTTACTTTTTTTAAAATTTCATTGTCATTCATATTATTACCCAAATTAAAATCCATTCTGTGCCAAAATTTCCCGCGTCAATTCCATAGGAGTTTGCTTGAAATGCAAAAGTCTATCAATGTACTTTGCAAGAATATCTGTTTCAATGTTGACAAGTGAGCCGACGTGTTTAAATTTAAAGTTCGTGACGCTAAGAGTATGCGGAATCATTGACACGCAAAATTTTTCCGACGTAGCGTCGACAACAGTTAAGCTAATGCCGTCCAGCGCTACTGAACCTTTTTCAGCAATTTGACGTAAAATATTTGGCGGTGCCGTAACGTCGATAAAAACGGCGTTCCCTTCAATGCGAATCGTCAAAATTTTTCCCACGTCATCAATGTGACCGCTTACGATATGACCGCCGAATCTATCATCAACTTTCATAGCGCGTTCCAAATTCAACGCACCACCTGCCGCCACTTCGCCCAATGAAGTCCGCCGTACCGTTTCTGGCATAACGTCCGCCGTGAAAAAATCTTTGCCGAAGTTCGTGACCGTCAAGCAAATTCCATTAACGTCAATGCTATCACCAATAGAAACGTCGCTTAAAACTTTTTCGCAGTTGACTTCAATTCGTCCGCCGTCAAAATTTTTCAACTTGCCGACTTCCTCAATAATCCCCGTAAACATAGCTATCCCCACTTCCTAGCTTTTCAATTAATTTTCAATGCCGAAAAGTGCATCGGCAAATTCTTTCGCGTTAAATGGTCGTAAATCGTCAAGCCCTTCGCCAACGCCTACCCATTTAACTGGAATGTTTAACTCTTCCTTAATGCCGATAATCATTCCGCCTTTAGCCGTACCGTCCAACTTCGTCAAAACAATGCCAGTAATGTTTGCTGACTTTGAAAATAATTCCGCTTGTCTCAACGCATTTTGACCCGTCGTAGCGTCAAGCACAAGTAAAACTTCATGCGGCGCACCTGCAATGCCCTTGCCAATAATGCGGTTAATTTTTTTCAACTCTTCCATAAGATTAAATTTATTTTGAAGACGCCCAGCCGTATCGACAATCAGCACGTCAAAATTTCCAGCAACTGCCGACCGTACCGCGTCCAAAGCTACGGAGGAAGGGTTAGTTCCTTCATTGTGCTTGATAATTTCAGCGCCTGTACGTTTCGCCCAAATTTCCAGCTGTTCAATCGCACCTGCGCGGAAAGTATCGGCGGCGGCTACCATAACTTTTTTGCCGCCTTCTTTGTAATACGCGCTAAGTTTGCCTATCGTAGTAGTTTTACCCGCGCCGTTTACGCCAATCATCAAGATAACGTACGGCGGATTAACTTCAACGCCAGTGAAACCTTCCTCCTCAATCAAAATTTCGCGTATTTGATTCGACAAAAATTTTTTTACGTCATCAGAAGTTTTTATTTCAGCCTTACGAACACCTTTGCGCAAATCTGTCATTAGCTTTTCAGTAGTTTTCGTGCCAACGTCTGACATTATCAAAGTTTCTTCGAGTTCGTCTAAAAGTTCGTCGTCGATCTTAACCGAGCCGTGCAAAAGTTCATCAATTTTATCAGCTAACTTTTCGCGAGTCTTAGCAAGTCCCGCCTTTAATCTGTCAAAAAATCCCATCGCGTTCACCTCTTTGTTAGCTTGTAGATTTTAGATTTAATTACGCATTACGAATTAGCGCGAAGTTGTCCACAAGCGGCGTTTACATCAGCGCCCATTTCTTTACGAATTGTGACATTAATTCCATGCGTTGCAAGGAAGTGGAAAAATTTTTGTGTAGCGTTATGCGTCGGCGGCTTAAAATTTCGTTCATCAACTGGATTGACTGGAATTAAATTTACGCTGGCAAGTTGCCCGTCCAAAATCTTAGCAAGTTGCCGCGCGTGTTCTTCCGTATCGTTGACGCCGCCCAGCAAAATGTATTCGTACGTGACACGCCGTCCCGTCGAATTGGCGTAATCATTTCCAGCTTTCAAAACTTCATTGAGACTAAACGCTGAATTTATCGGCATAATTTCAGAGCGCAATTTATTCGTTGGAGCGTGCAGGGAAATTGAAAGTGTTACGGGGATTTTTTCTTCAATCAGTTGCTTAATTGCAGGGACAATGCCGCAAGTTGAAATTGTAACTTTTCTGTAGCTTAAGCCGAGCGTGTACGGTTCATGAAGTAGGCGCAACATTTTTATTACGTTGTCGAAGTTGACGAGCGGTTCACCTGTACCCATTATGACAAGCGTGTCAACCTTTTCATTCGTGCCGCGCAGAAAATTTTGTATGAAAATAATTTCGCCGAGCATTTCAGCCGCCGTTAAATTTCTGTCGAGACCCTTTAACGTCGACGCGCAGAATTTACAGCCCATTGCACAGCCGACTTGCGTTGAAATGCAAATGCTATTGCCGTAATCGTGACGCATTAAAACTGTTTCAACTGCTGTGTCGTCTGAAAATTTCAGTAAAAATTTTGTCGTCAATCCGTCTGCTGAATCAAGTTGCTTGACGAGTTGCGGAAGTTGTACGAAAAATTTTTCTGCCAATTCTCCGCGCAGATTTTTTGAAAGGTCGCTCATTTCGTCAAATGAAGTTACGCCGCGCTGATAAATCCACGCCGCAACTTGTTTCGCGCGAAATTTTGGCAACGGCAATAATTCCGTTTCCAATTCGTCAAGCGTCAAGCCAAATATATTTTTCCGTTCCAAAATTTTACTCCTTAATCAATTTTGCGGTGAAAAGTCCGTCTGTACCGTCGACGTGCGGCAGGAAAATTCTTGAAGTTACCAACTTAAAATTGGGATTGTCAGCTAAAAATTTTTCTACAACATCTTCATTTTCACGCCGAATAATCGTACACGTACTGTAAAGCAACGTTCCACCGCGTTTAACCGCCTGCGCCGCTGAATTTAAAATTTCCAACTGCAACTTCGGCAATTCGGCAAGTTCAGCAGGATTTTTCTTCCAGCGAATGTCAGCCTTACGACGAATTACGCCAAGTCCAGAGCATGGCGCGTCAACTAAAACTTTATCGGCTTGCCCAAAATATTTTTCGCCAATTTCCCGCGCGTCAAGTAAAATCGGTTCAATAATTTTTATACCAAGACGTTTAGCATTTTGGCGAATGTGTTCCAATTTCACGTCGTAAATATCCGCCGCGATAATTCGTCCGCGATTCTTCATAAGCTCGGCAATGTGCGTCGTCTTACCGCCAGGCGCCGCGCAACAGTCAATTATAACTTCTTCGGGCTTAGGGTCAAGCATTGGCGCAACCGTCATTGAACTTTCATCTTGCACTTGACAAAGTCCAATTTTCAGCGGCTTGAACTTGTCCAATGCGCCGTGACTTCTGCAGATAATTCCTTCCGCCGTAAGTTTTGACGGTTCAACCTGCGCAGCAAGTTTTTCAAGTTCAGCTAAAATTTCTTCGCGTGTCGACTTTAAAAAATTTACACGTAAGCACAACGGCGGCTCGGTATTGTTCACCGCGCAGATTTTTTTAGCCGCGTCAATTCCAAATTCTTCGACGAATAATTTCACAAGCCACGCTGGATGAAACATTCTTAATGCGATTGATTCAACGCTATCATCATTTGGGAAGTCTGACTTTTCGGGTTGACGTACCGCCGAACGTAAAACGCCGTTGACAAATTTTGACGCGCCAATATTTACAAATTTTTTCGTAAGTTCGACGCCTTCATTGACTGCCGCTGAATTTGGAACTCTATCTAAAAAAAATATTTGGTACAAGGCAACGCGCAGGACGGCTAAAATTTTTGCGTCGACTTTCTCAAG
>CAMJAZ010000081.1 GCA_946403735.1 uncultured Selenomonadales bacterium | reverse complement strand
AAACATCTTCATCAATAGAAATTTTACCTTGATTTTTAACTTGTGTCCACCTTCCATTTTGGCGCAGATAAATTTCACTGTCGCCTTGATTCTCTGCAAAAATCTTTTTTAACGACTGCTTAGTCATCGCGTTGTTCGTAGAATTTGTGAGCGTCAAATAAATATCTGGCGTGTAATCATCAATCGGCGTTAATCTGTCCGCGAAAATTTCAACGTCGCCGCGTGAAAAATCTGTCGTACCTTCGACTACAAAAATTTTTTCTTCCGCAAGAAAATCTTGATACTTACTAAAGACGCTGGGAAAAATTATCACGTTAATATTTGCGTCAAAATCTTCAATCGTGAGGATAGCCATTGACGCGCCATTTTTTGTACGTACATAGCGATAATTCGTCACCAAGCCGCCAATCTTCACGAAATTTTTAATTTTATCGATTTTACGCCGAATGCTATCAATACTTTGAAGGTACGAAATTTTTTCTTTGTAATCGTCCAGCGGATGCCCTGTAACGTAGTAGCCCAAAATTTCCTTTTCAAATTTAAGTTTTTCGCTCGTGGAAAAGTCAACAGTTTCAGTTTTATAAAGCATTTCTGAAAATTCCGCTTCAAATAAATTTTGTTGAGATGAATTGCGCGCTTCATTAAGAATGCGTGGTAAAGATTCAATCAAGCCTTTTCGATTTTTTTGGACACTGTCAAAGGCACCGCACTTTATCAAATTTTCTAGCGCGGTACGATTAAAAGTTTTAGCGCCGACGCGGTTGCAAAAATCTGTTAGCGATTTAAATTTTTCACCGCTATCACGAATTTTGACGACGCCTTCAATAGCCGATTCGCCAAGATTTTTTATCGCCGACAATGCGAAATAAATTTTATTGCCTTCTGCGCGGAAATGTACGCCGCTTGAATTTATATCTGGCGGAGAAATTTTAATGTTCATACGTTTAGCCTGATCAATGTAGCTGAAAATTTTGTCAGAGTCCATAACGCTTGACAAAGTCGCCGCCATAAATTCAGTTTTATAATGCGCCTTCAAATACGCAGTCTGCCACGCCAAAAGTGCATACGCCGCCGAATGCGATTTATTGAATCCGTAGTCAGCAAAATTTTCAAGCAGTTTAAAAATTTTTTCAGCCAGCGCAATTTCAATTTCGTTGTTTGTGCAACCGTTTAAGAAAGTTTCCTTCTGCGCGGAAATGATTGACGCCTTTTTTTTCGCCATAGCTCTACGCAGTAAATCAGCTTGACTAAGTGAAAATCCTGCCAATGCTTGAACAATTTGCATAACTTGTTCTTGATACAAAATGACGCCGAAAGTTTCGCGCAGTATCGGTTCAAGTTTTGGGTGCAAGTAAGTTGGACGGCGCAGTCCGTGTTTGCCGTCGATAAAATCTTTTACCATACCGCTACCCAATGGTCCAGGTCGAAATAGCGCGATTGTAGGAATTAAATCTTCAAAACACGTTGGCTTTAAATCGATAACAAGCCGCGTCATTCCCGCCGACTCCATTTGAAAAACTGCGCCAGTATCGCCGCGTGACAACATCAACGCCGTTTTTTCGTCATCAAGCGGAATTTTTGAAATGTCAACGTCAACGCCAGAGTTAGATTTAATATTTTTAATGGCGTCGTCAATTATCGTCAGCGTACGCAGTCCAAGAAAATCCATTTTCAGCAAGCCAAGCTGTTCAATGCCGTCTTTGTCAAACTGCGTGACGATTGTTCCTTTCAAATTGTTAAGTGGCAGGTAGGAGGTCAACTCATCTTTTGAAATGACAATACCAGCCGCGTGAACTGATGCGTGACGCGGTAAACCTTCAAGCTGTCGTGCTAAGTCAAAAATTTCTTTCGTACGTGAATTATTTTCATAATCAGCTTTAAGTTTTGGCGAAGATTCTAGCGCTTTATCCAGCGTCATTTTCAATTCGTTGGGAATCATATCGACGATTCGTGAACTTTCCGTGTAGGGAATATCCATAACGCGGGCAACGTCACGAATAGCCGCCTTAGCCGCCATTGTCCCAAAAGTTACAATCTGCGCAACGTGACTTTCGCCGTACTTTTCCTTGACGTAGTCTATAACTTCTTCGCGTCGACGATAGCAAAAATCTATATCAATATCGGGCATTGAAACGCGGTCAGGATTGAGGAAACGTTCAAAGAGCAAATTATATTTCAGTGGATCAATTTCAGTAATTCCCAAAAGATAAGCGACGACACTTCCAGCCGCACTGCCGCGACCAGGTCCGACGGGGATATTATTTTTTTTCGCGTAGTTAATAAAATCCTGTACGATAAGGAAATATCCAGCGTAGCCCATATTTTTTATAACGTCCAATTCGTAATTCGTACGGGCAAAAATTTTATCGTCAGGATTTTTATAGTGGTCGTAAATTTTACGGTGGCAAAGTTCACGCAGATAATCATCAGCGTTTGAAAAATTTTTGGGCACGTCGAAAGCTGGCAAGTGTATTTCACCAAAATTAAATTCGACGTTGCAACGCTGGGCAATCTTAACGGTATTTTCGCAAGCTTCAGGAACTTCCGCGAAAAGTTCATACATTTCAGCTGGCGACTTCAAATAATAATCGGCGGAATTAAATTTAAGGCGGTATTCATCTTTCAAAAGTTTTCCAGTCTGCAAACATAAAAGTACATCGTGCGCGGCGCTATCTTCGCGGTTGACGTAGTGAACATCATTTGTTGCGACAAGATTAATATTTAAATCGCGAGAAATTTTTATAAGGGCGTCACGAACTTTTTTTTCAGCGTCGAGTCCGTGATTTTGAATTTCTAAAAAAAAATTATCCTTGCCGAAAATTTCAACGTACGTTTCGACAAGTTCAACTGCGCGGGAAATATTATTGTTGAGAATTGCTTGCGGAATTTCGCCTTGAACACAAGCACTTAACGCTATAATTCCTTCGTGATATTCGCGCAAAAGTTCAAGGTCGACACGCGGTCTGTAATAAAAGCCGTCAATCGACGCGATAGAAACGAGCTTGATTAAATTTTTGTAGCCGACATTATTTTCAGCAAGCAAGACTAAATGAAATCTTTCCGTAGTATCTTTATCGAGATGCGATTTAGGCGCGAGGTAAACTTCACAACCGATAATTGGTTTAATGTCGCGCTGAATCGCCGCCTTGTAAAATTCGATAGCACCGTACATGACGCCGTGATCGGTAATGGCGATTGAGTCCATACCAAATTTTTTTGCCGCGTCAAGCAAGTTATCGATTCGCGACGCGCCGTCAAGCAAACTGTACGCCGTGTGTACGTGAAGATGAGCAAAGTTAATGCGTAATTCGTAATTCGTAATTCGTAATGTAGAGTTATTTTTCATTTTTTAACGTTTTAGTGATATGAATTTTTAATTTAATGAACTACTTTTTCTTTGGCGCAAAGAAAAAGTAGCAAAAAGAAACAGCCCGCTGAAATCGCATCACGCGATTTACGCGGGCGGGCGCGCGTCCTTGCGCGCCCCTTTCTTTCCAATGTTTACAAACTCTAATTATTTACAGATTGAATCAATCCAATCGAAAAGTTCATTCAAATCATAATCGCCGCCGTGACCTTGCCCCCAAGGACTGAAAAAGTTTACATTAACGCCGTTATTTTGCAACTTCAACGCCAAAATTGCAGGAATTGCCAACGCCGTATCTCTATCCGCCGCGCCGTGACGTATCCTAAAATATTTAGCAACGTTTACGTCAGAACGTCCGATAAAATTCAGCGGGTTCATCAATCTAATTTGTTCAGATTCAGCCATTGGACCGCCAAATTTTTGTTGTATTAAATCTGAAAAGTGACGCGGAGCATTTGCTGAAGTTCCAAATTCATCATTTTCAGCGGAGCTTAAATCAATTTTATCAAAGGCAGGGGCAGCTTTCATTCGCGTCACGTCGAAAGGGTAGGCGTCCAAGTCAACGTCGACAACTTTGTCATTTTCAATCTTTACCCAGCTATCATTGGAAATATTTTTTCCTTCAAAAAATGCCCTCTGCGCAGACTCAATGTATTTTGACTTGATATAATCTTTGAAAGAGCCGTTGCCATTTCTATCCAACGTCAACTGATTTCCTTTAGCGTCGCGCAGATTTAAACTGTTGACATAATCGGGGAAGGCGTCACGTAAAATTTTTGAAATGGAAATTTCGTCTGCCGTCATATCAAAAGGATCACTTGACGCAAGTGGATTATTAGCACTGCTTGAATCAACCTTCGCGGGCTTGCCGTCATCTTTGCCCTTGTAAACGCCGCGTGCCTTCCAATCTTCAATCTGCCACATTGCGGGATAGTAAGTATTAACGCCACTAAAAATCCATTCGTAAGCTTTATCAGCATTTTCAAGATTAGTTATCGGACAATATACGCTTGCCGCAAAAATATCATCGCGTTCATCAGCCGCGCCGATTTGATTTAAGTACGAATTAAATTCCTCCGCGTTGCCCATACTACCAAGAGCCGCTGAAAGTGCGCCGCCTGCTGACGTTCCATTGGAAATAATTTTTTCAGTGTCGCCAGCTGGTAAACGATTTTTATTGTAGCGAAGGTAACGAACAGCCGCTTTGTAGTCGACGATTAATGAAGGCGCTTTACCGACATAAACGCCGTTAGTAACAGTCGTTCTGCCGCGAATTGCTGGAGTTACTACGACAAGACCGCGTGACAGAGCCATTAACGTAGCGTTAGGCTTGCCAGTGAATTGATCTTTTTCGACGGGCGGCAAAATTGGTCCAGGCATATAACCGCCGACACCGTTGGGCATAAAAATAGGCGCGGTACTTGCAATGTAGCCGTTCACTGTGCCGCCGTGAAGATATTCAGCTGGAATGTAAATGTTAAGCGTTTCAGACTCAACGTTAGCGGGATTTTTAACGTAAACAATATTTTCATACGCTACGAATTTAACTGCAATTCCGTCAATCGCCATAGTTTTTTCAACGCCCTTGCTTGCGTCAAATTCTAAGCTGTAATTGTTCGCCGTGAGAACTTCCGCGCTTGCCGTCGACATAGAAAAGCCGTCAATATTCGGTACGCCAGCCGTCACAAGTCCAATGCCCAACATTGCCGTCAACATTCGCGCTAAAAATTTCTTCTTCATAAAAAAATCCCTCCCTTTAAATCTTAATATAAAATTTTTAATATTTAACTTAACTATATCAAAACTTCAAAAAAGTTTATCTGAAATGTTTTCTCAAAAAGTATCAAAAAAATGTTCATTAGGTTTAAATTACGCGATAAACTATAAACTTTGCTGATTCTCATTTAGGTATGATACAACAATTGCAAAGGAATGTACATAGCCGCGCTGAAAGAATATTTCGTCAGCAATTCGTTATGGCGTTATATCCTGAACTTTTTCGTTAAAATAAGACTTAATGATATTGAAAGTTAAATTTATTTAGCAAACCAAGTTTTAGTTTGATAATCAGCGCCATAACGTTGACCGCTCAAAATGAAAGTTCCGACTTGTCCATTGACATTTAGCGAGCCGCCATCCTTGAATTTTAAATTAACGCCATTGTCAGTTATTTCAGCATTTGTAATTTGTTCAAGAATGACGCCGTTAAGATTAACCGCATCTTCACTGCCTGATTGAAAAATATTGTCGTGTCCATTGCCATAAGAATAAATGTATTCATCGACACCTAAGTTGCCGTACAAGTCGTCATCTGAATTGCCTATTCCACCCCATAAAGATGAGCCGCTTTTAGACGCAAATATTTGATTATTAAAATTATCCGAACCGATTAAAACTTCAAAGCCGCTGTAAGGTCTGCCGTCAATCGCGCCTTCATAGTTGCTGACCCAGTAAATATGTGTACTAACATTATCGTTTGCGTCAGCAATTTCTACCAATTTATTTTGGGCATCGGTTATTCTTACTGCACCTTCGGCAGAATTTATTATTAAATCGTTTCCAGCGATTGCCTAATCAGTGTCTGTTGCTGCAAAATTTAAAGTATCATTAGAATTAAAATTGGTAAGAGTTTCATTACCAGATTCATAAACAAAAACATCGTTAGTAATATAGGTGTTGGAAACGTACGTGTTGTTGTATGTTGAAGTAGTGTTGTTGTAGTAATAATTATTGATAATAACGTCACCATTAATAATATTGTTGCCTGTATTGTTATTATTACCGTTAGAAGGTGTGCCACTTGAACCACTCGAATTGTTGTCACTTGTATTGTTACTGTTAGAAGGCGTGTTATTTAAACCGCTTGAATTGTTATTGGTGGAGATGATTGAAGAAAAATCTTCATCTGGATCTTCTATTTCGGAAGTATTTGAATTATTATTGCCTTCATAATGTGAATTCATTGTGATTACAATTTTTTCGGGATTAGATTGAATTATTGGGGTATTATCGCCCAATCCTGTAAGCGTTATTGAACCTTCTCCGACTTGAATAATAGTTACTCCCGCGCCATTTTTAGTTGTAGTGTAATCTGCGCCGCCAATCATCAGCGTATCATTTGTACCAAAGTTATAAATTGTATCATTGCCGTCGCCTACGTTATACACAATAACTTCAGGGGAGCTGTAAGAATAAAAGGCATCTTCTCCTGTACCTCCAATTGTCACCATTATCCCTACTGGAAATAATGTCATTACCAGCGCCGCCATATATTATGACATTTGCGTCTCTGTTTGAAATAGTATCATTATCTGCGCCGCTATTAATTATGACATTGTGAGTTTCGTTTGCAATTTTATCATTACCTGTGCCGCCAGTAATTGTAACATTTTCACCTCTGTTTTGAAATGTGATCATTACCAGCGTTACCATTTATAGTAACTTCAGAGACGTTAACGTCATTATTAACAATAACATCGTTGCCAACACCGCCGTTTATCGTGACATTTGAGCCTTTATTTTCAATATTGTCATCACCTTCAGCGTCTATTATCGTTGCATTTGAAATTCGGTTGAGTTCCCGAAATAACCGTATAACTTGTTGTGTTGTGTATTGCTGCAAACCTCTGCATGTCAAAAATTTTCAACTGCATATTGAACACTCCCGCCGCCTATAGAGGCGGGGGATTCTTGAAAAGTTT
>CAMJAZ010000080.1 GCA_946403735.1 uncultured Selenomonadales bacterium | reverse complement strand
GCGCTCAAGGATGAGCGCCCGCCCGCGTAAATCGCGTGATGCGATTTCAGCGGGCATGTTTCTTTTTGCTACTTTTTCTTTGCGCCAAAGAAAAAGTAGTTTAACTAAATAAAAAAACTTTTATAAACTTTAACTCACATAAAGAAAATTTTTTCAACGTTTATTCAGCCGCTTTGATAAGGTGTTGCCAAGAAATTGTACGAGTTGAACCAGTACAATTAAAATTACAACGGTTGCCAGCATAACTTCAGGGCGGAAACGTTGATAGCCGTACCGTATCGCTAAATCGCCTAATCCACCACCGCCAATCGCGCCAGCCATTGCCGATTCACCGACAAGCGCAATTATAACCGTCGTCAACTGCGAAACGATACTAGGCATTGCTTCGGGCAATAAAACTTTCGTGATAATCTGCGTGGGTGTTGCACCCATTGATAACGCCGCCTCAACTAAACCTGCGGGAACTTCCTTTAGCGACGTTTCAACTTGCCGCCCAATGAATGGTATTGACGCGATAACTAGCGGTACAATAGCCGCCGTCGTACCTATTGCGCTACCAACTATAAATCTTGTCAACGGAATTATCGCCACCATTAAAATTATAAATGGAATTGAACGAACTGCATTGACGATTGACCCTACAGTTTGATTCAGCGGCATATTTTCAAGAATCTGTCCTTTGTCAGTCGTATGGAGCAGGACGCCGAGCGGTACGCCGATTATTGACGCGATAGCCATTGACACGATAACCATGTAAATTGTTTCGCCTAATGCCTTAGTCAGCAATGGAAGAATTTCTGCGAACATAACCTATCACCTCCACGCGAACATCTTTACTGTTCAAAAAATTCAGCGCGTTTTGAATTGAACTTTCACTGCCGTTTAAACCGACGATAAACCGTCCAAAAGGTACGCCGTGAATTTCATCAAGGTTGCCGAAAAGCATTGTACATTCGACGCCTTTACAATTACGAATCATTTGGGCAAGTACAGGATCATCTGCGCGGTCGCCTAAAAAATTTAGACGCAGTAAAAGTAGCGAACCTTCAACTTTTTCAGCTGAAATTTCATTGCCGCGAAATGCCGCAGGTAAATCATTTGAAAGTAGGACGCTGATAAATTCTTTTGTAATTTCGTGTTTAGGATTGGTGAACACGTCTAGGACAGACCCTTTTTCAGCAATAATTCCGTCAGAAATTACGGCAACTTTATCACAAATTTCTTTAATAACTTGCATTTCGTGCGTGATGACAACGACCGTCAGCGCGAATTTTTTATTTATGTCTTTAATAAGCGCGAGAATAGATTTTGTAGTTTGAGGGTCAAGCGCGGAAGTTGCTTCGTCACAAAGTAAAATTTTAGGGTCAGACGCTAAGGCGCGAGCAATGCCGACACGTTGTTTTTGTCCGCCGCTTAACTGCGAAGGATATTGTTTAGCTTTGTCTTTCAGCCCGACGAGTTCAAGTAACGGCTCAACTTTTTTAGCAATGTCAGCAGATGAAGTATTTGAAAGTTTTAGCGGAAAGGCAATGTTATCGTAAACCGTAGCTGAACTTAAAAGGTTGAAGTGCTGGAAAATCATTCCGATATTTTTTCTAGCGTCACGCAGTTCACTTTCAGAAAGTTTCATCATGTCTTGACCGTCGACAATGACGTTGCCAGATGTTGGACGCTCAAGCATATTTATACAGCGGACGAGCGTTGATTTACCAGCGCCGCTTAAACCGATGATGCCGTAAATTTCGCCCTTAGCAATGTTCAAATCAATTCCTTTCAGCGCGTGAACTTTACCAGACGGCGAATCGTAAGTTTTTACTATTTGCGAAAGTTTTATCATGGAATCCCAACTTTCTAATAGAATTTGAATAAAGAGGGGCGCGCAAGGACGCGCGCCCGCCCGCGTAAATCGCTGGATGCGATTTCAGCGGGCTGTTTTCTTTTTGTTACTTTTTCGTTTGCGCCAAAAGAAAAAGTAAATTTAAAAACTCCAACATTTTACCAATTTTGAATTTGCCGAAAACTTTTAAACTTCTTAACCTGTAAAACTTTTACATTCTACACTGCATAAAAAAAGCCCGTCAAGTTTTTTAAACTCACAGGCTTTCTATTTAGAATCACCTAAAAATTTTAATCGACTGAAGTGGTAATATTATCTCCTACAACTTCAAATTGCACCATCTTTGAAAGTGCGCTATCTTCTGTCGGTGAAACAAATTCAAAGCAGTAGCCAAAAAGTCCGTCGCCCATGTCTTCATCTTCAAATTTCGGATTAGCGCTGTTAATCGTGAAGGTGTCAACTTCAACAGGCGTCAAGTCGTCATTGTCGCTAGAAAGTATATTGCCGTAATGAATCGTTGTAATGGTATCGCCAGCCTTCAATTTAATCAGCTCACGAGTACCCATACCGTTATTCTCAATGCCTTTGCGTGCGCCAAGAATATGGTACTTTTCATCTTTGTAGTTGTAGACGACTTGCAAGTTGCATTCGACGCCGTTTAACTTAATCGGCACGTTGTACAAATTGTAATCATCATTTTCAGCAACAATTTCCATGAAGACTAAATGACCGTCAAGACAGGGCCAGACGCCTTGAAAATTATCTTTGAAAATACCAGTGTCCCAGTCAGCGTCAACATTCGCGTCACTGCCTAAGAAAAGTATAATATCATCTTCGACGCTAATATAAACCAGTTGACAATGGACGCTGGACAACAAATCCATTTGTTCAGGCGTCAACTTCACGAAGGCGTTGCCATTATCATCAACGTTGACAGGCAAATCTTCAAGGCTGGAAACGTTAAATATATTGGAACTTGTCGTGGGAACTTGTGAAGGTACAGTTTGTTCAATCTGCGCGGGCGGTTCAGCAGGAGTTGTCGTCGTACCCAATTTCGCCTTAGCATCATTAATCGCCTTTTCAAAAGAGCCGTCGTCAATAGCTCGTGCGGCGTCGGCAGGAAGTTCACCATAAATTAAATAGTAGTAAAGCAACTTCTGCGAAATTGGCGCGGCGTCAACGTTAAGATAATTTACTAAAGATTGTTCTTCGCCGTCGTAGGAGTAAAAGCCAGAAAGTCCGCTACCTTTACTGCGATAATCGCCTTGAACTTTATAGATGACAGCTTGATCAATCGCGCTGATTAAGTCGTTGGAACTTTGCGGAAGAATTGAGCGTGACTGTTTAGCCAAGTCCCCCAAGTCAACCATATTCGTATAGCCGCTTTGACGTGAATTGCCGCCGTAATTTTCAGCACGTTGTGCGCCGCGTCCATAAGTGGAGAAAAAGCCGCGCGTATCTTTTCTAGCATTTTTCAGCGCCTCAAGTCCAAATGATTCGTAAGCAACTGTAAGGTACGGAATGCGTGACAAGTCGATAAGTGAAAGCGTTGCCGCGTCCGCTGTATCGTATTCAAGGCAACCTTGCATATACGAATCACAAATTGCTTTACCGAGTGACGCGCCACCCATTGCAGGATTTTGCGCCAATGCACCAACCCAGCCTGTGTAATTCCAGCCGTTGCCAGGCTCAACTTCTTCTGAACCGACCATATATTTAGCGAAACCGTAAATAGCGCTTGCCGTGTCGTAAGTTGCCATTAAGCAAGCGTCGAAACCGATAATTTCAAATGGCGGATTTGCAGGGGAGTTTTCATGAACTGCAGCGAAAGCTTTATTTATATCGTTTAAGCTTAAGCAGTTGCCAGTACGTTCATCCCAACAAACACCAGCTGCACTGCCGCCGCCGTGATCCCAAAATACAAAGACGCGGTGGTCAGCTTGAAAATTTTCTTTACCGTAGCGCAGGAAGTCAATCAACGTACTTTGCGACCCCATGTCAGCATCTGGTAAAGTTTGTAAAAGTTTGAAGTCTTCGTTGTCGTACAGGAAACGGGCAATTTGTCCATTCGGTACAACTTCATTTTGCCATTCAGCCGCGCCGCCAGTTTGAACTAAAACTTTCACGTTCGGCGGAAGTTGAGCTTGTACTAATTCGGCTAAGTCCAAAGACGACGCGCCATACTCACTTTCTAAGTCCGTGCCGCAAAGATACCAATAGACTAGCCACGTATCATTTGCGTTGTAGTCATTACTGAAAGCAACTTGACTTGTACTTGACCGCGTTGAAGTTGGAGCAGCGCCGCTTTTTTCTTGCCCACCTTCAGTACAGGCGCTTACAAATAAAAGGACAATCGCCATTGCAAACGCCATACCAATTCGTCCAAATAACTTTACCATTAAACCCGCCTCCTTTTTTTTATGCGTAATGCGTAATTCGTAATGTTAAATTTTTAACCTATCACTTACTTTTTTTCTTAGGAGAAACGACAATGTAGCGGTGCGGATCTTCGCCATAGCTGTGAGTTTCAACGCGCTTGTGATTCTGCAACGTCGTATGAATAATTCTGCGTTCGTGACGGCTCATAGGTTCCATTTTAACGCTTTGCTTAATGCGCGTCACACGGTCAGCCACACTTTTAGCCATCTTGATTAACGTTTCTTCGCGGCGCTTACGATAATTTTCAACGTCAAGGATAAATCGTACAGGATTATCAGAGGCATGATTAGCCGCCAAGTTCGTCACGTACTGTAAGGCGTCAATCATCTGTCCGCGTTTGCCGATGATGAAGGCGGAATCTTTGCTAACCAAGTCCAAAATAATATTTTCGTCCACTTCGCGAATGTTGATAGTAACTTCGACGTTCATAGCGTTAAACATATCAGTCAAGAAAGTTTTCGCCTTGTCGATAGCTTCTGCGCGGTTCAAATTCGTTTCATCGGAATGTTTATCAGCGGAAACCGTAACTTTGGGATTAAAAGCTAAAATTTCATCTTCAGGTTTAAATTCCGCGTCAACTTTCGGCAGAGTATCAAGATTTTGTACAAGCTGAAAACTTACAGTGGATGGCGTAACGTCAACTTTTTCAGCGCCGTCATCAATTTGAGTTGACGAACTTTTTGGCGGCTCTTTAACAGTAACTTTTATCCGCGCAGGTTTAGTGCCGAAAAAACCAAAAATTCCTTTTGACGGCGTCTCTAAAACTTCAACGTCAACATCATCTTTACTAACGCCAAGTTCATCAAGCGCCGCGTTTAGCGCTTCATCGACAGATTTTCCTGTCTTCTCAATCATCTTCGCCAAATTATTTAACCCCCTTATCTGAATTTTCTTCCGTGTCGCGATTAATCCAAAATTGTTGAACCATCTGTACGACGTTCATTGTTACCCAGTAGAGGACAAGCCCTGCTGGAAAACTCAAACTAATCCAACCGATAAATAACGGCATTGCTATCATAAAAATTTTTGACTGCTGGCTATTTGTAGGTCCAGCAGACACCATTGACATTTTTTGCAGGACGTAAGTTGAAAGCGCGGAAACCACTGGCAAAACGTAAGTGGGATCTGGTGCAGAAAGATTCGGCAACCATAAAAATGAAGGTGTGACGTTGCCGTAGTTGAAGTTGAACAAGGTGTAGTACATAGCCATTAAGATAGGCATTTGCGCTAAAATGGGCAGACAACCCGCCATTGGATTGACGCCAGCGTCTTGATACAACTTCATCATTTTTTGTTGCAGAAGTTGCGGATTATCTTTGTACTTTTCTTGAAGGCGTTGCAATTTCGGCTGAATCATTTGCATAGCCTTCATAGATTGTAATTGCTTGACGGTGAGCGGGTACAAAAGAATTTTCATAAAGACGGTTAAAAGGATAATTGCCAAGCCGTAACTGCCGAATCCCGCCATTTCGGTTAAATGGTAGAGCGTATTTAAAATTTGTGTGAATAAAAATTCAATCGGTGAAAAAATCGTACTGAAAATTCCAGGTTCTTCCAAAACATCACTTCCTATTAGGTTTTAGAAAATAATTCTTAATTCTCAATTCTCAATTCCTCATGGTACTGGGTCGTAGCCGCCCTTACAAAAAGGATTGCAACGTAAAATTCGCCACAAAGTTAAAACTGTGCCGCGTCGCCAGCCGTACTTTTGAAAAGCTTCAACTGCATAAGCTGAACACGTCGGGACGAATCTACAGCATGGCGGCTTTAACGGCGAAATATATTTTTGATAAAATTTGACGGCGGCTATAAAAAATTTTGTCATGTCAATCAGCCACCAGTTTAGCTTTCTTGCAAAGGTCACGAAAAGATTTTATAGCAACATCAACTTTAGCGTCAACTAAATTTTTTCTTCCCATAATGATAAGTGCGCAGTCACTGCGGAGATTTTTTTTGCAAAGGCGATACGTTTCGCGAAGGAGACGTTTAACGCGATTTCTTACGACAGCGCCGCCAAGTTTTTTTCCAGCGGCAAATCCAACTTTACCGTTATAGCGTTCGTCGTACAAAACATGAATGACAAGATTTTTATTCGCGTAAGAGCGACCTTTAGAATAAACGGCGTTGAAGTCACGCTTATCGCGCAAAATTTCGCTTTTGTTAAGTTCAAACATTCTAACTACTCCCAATCTCCGCAGTAAAACGAAAAAAGGTCACGCGAAACGGTGACCTATGCGCTTATTTTAGGCTGTAAGCACTTTTCTGCCGCGTTGACGCCGCCTTTTAATCACGAGACGCCCGCCCTTTGTTTTCATGCGTTCACGAAACCCGTGAGTCTTTTTACGCCAGCGAGTATTAGGCTGGAAAGTTCTTTTCAAACAAAACACCTCCCATAGTAAAATGTTAGTCTGAATCTGTTTTAGAAACACTCCAACGAATTATAGCCGCGCCCGCCTTCACTGTCAAGGTAAATTTTCAAAACAAAATTTTTTTATCCAATCGTCTAGAAAATTCATTTGTTCCGCCGTATGAAACCAATGTTCGCCATTTTCCATAATCGTGACGCTAGCATTGTGACTTTCCGCAAATTCCATAAGCGTTTCCAATGACGTAAGAAAATCTTTGCTACCGTACAAAATTTTCGTCGGAACATTCCACTTTATCGGATGCGCCCTGACGTAGGATAAATATTTCCACGACAAATTTTCACCGAAAGGCGTTTCAATTATTCCTTGACGTTGCAAATTTTCTTCAGTGACGTTGCATTTTTTCATAAGCTCAACAATAAGCTTTTCCATATCAACAATGGGTGAAATAAAATAAG
>CAMJAZ010000079.1 GCA_946403735.1 uncultured Selenomonadales bacterium | reverse complement strand
AAACTTTTACTTTGGAATTTTTAATTTTTTTGGCTTGTTCTTCTCCAAATGAACCTCTTAATACAGCAATTTTTTTGCCTTCAAGGTCTTTAATTCCTTTTGTCCAGTAATCTTTTGAAGGAAGAACTATTTGCAAACCAGTTTCAAAATAAGGATCGGAAAAATTTACTTTCTCTGCACGGTCAGCATCGATAATTATTCCAGCAATGGCTAAATCAATTTCTTTCTCCTGAACGCCGAAAACAAGATTATCGAATTCCATATCAACTATACTGATGTCATAACCCATTTGATTGGCAAGGGCGCGAATCAAATCCATATCAAAACCTTGATATTCATTTGAGTAGTTATCTTTAAATTCAAACGGCGCAGAATCTAAGGCAGTTCCTACCATCAAAGTTTTTGATGCGGCTTGTGCAATTCCACCGCCTAACAAACTAACCACACAGAAAGAAATTGTTAATAGAATCGACAATAACAATTTTTTCATTACAAAAACCTCCTAAAAAAATAAATTAACCACGGTTGAATATCAAAATAAATACTGTATGAAAAGTGTGACTATTCAACCTAATTAATAAAATTTTAACATACAATTAAGTTGTAGTCAATTATTTTACCAACTTTGAAGTTGTTGTAAAATTTATAATAATTAAAAACTCGGAACTCGTTTCAATTTCATTTTGAGGAGGGCTTTTTTAGTTAAAAAAATTCGCGCTACTTAAATATTTGTGGTAAAATTCGATTGATTTATTGGAGTTCATTACAAAGGCGAATTAATTTATTTGGAGGTGAAATTTGTGGCGATTACTTCAAAACCGAAGTTGAGAAATTGTATTCAATGCGGAAAAGTTTTTTTGTCGCAGAACAGGGATGACCTTTGCGCGGATTGTAAAATAATGTATTACGAAATGGAAGACAAAGTTAAAACGTACGTCAAAGATCATCCTGGCGTTAATATGACGCAGGTTGCTGAAGAAACTGGCGTCTCCAAAAAATTGATTCAACGAATGGCACGTGAAGGCGCATTTATGGATATGCCGATGGGTGAAAATTTTATGTACGCCTGCGCAAGTTGCGGCACGCCAATAAAAACTGGTACGTACTGCACAAGTTGTTTGATGCGCTTACGTAAGGAAACGCAGAAAGTTGCAGAGTCGATGAATATTCGCTTTAAAGAAAATACGCCGACGATTAAACGGCTTGACGCTATGGCGCAACGTGAATTTGATCAAGAACAACGTGATAGGCGGACTTATCGCGGTGGTTTAACAAATATAGGTCGTCCTCGCTAAAACTAAACATAATGGAGGTTTAATCATGGCAATGTTCAATTCAGGCGGTATGAAGACTTGTAAAGGTTGCGGAAATCCTTTCGTACCGCAAAACAACGAAGATTTTTGTTTTAGGTGCAGGAACAGTGACAGCGCAAAAGAAGCTGAAATTATTGAATATCTGCGCAATAATCCTGGCGTTTCAATTTTGGAAGTTTCTAGAAGGACACGTCTTCCTAAGGGTACGTTACTGAATATGGCGCATGAAGGTCGTTTCGCTGGACTGACTCTCGGTAAAGATTTTGGCAGACCGTGTCTTGTTTGCGGTAAGATGATAACTAGCGGCACGTATTGTCCGTCTTGCTTTGAACTTTTGAAGAAAGATTCTAAAAACGCTGGAAACATTGCCGCTGCTCAAGCTAAACTTGCCGCGCAGTCTAAAGATGATGCAATGTTCGGCGCGTTTGACGGAGTTAAGACATCTAAACCGCGTACATTCTCAAGTGGTATGCAAGACGAAATTAATTCGCGTCGTAGGAAAAGATAGCGTTGAAAAAATTTTTTGAAGGTGGTACGTATGGTAAAAATTTTGTTCGTGTGCAGTGGAAATACTGGGCGCTCGCCAATGGCAGAATTTATTATGAAAAATCTTGTCAAAGATGACGCTGAAAATTATTTTATCGCGTCAGCGGCTTCTAAACCTACTGACGGCGGCGAACTTCACGAAGGCATTGCCGCTAAACTTCGCGCTGAAAATATTCCGTATACAAAACACACTGCGCGGCAAATTACGGCGGACGATTATAAAAACTTCGACAAAATTGTTTGTATGGACAAAGGCAACATTGAACAGGTTACGGCAATTTGTGGCGGCGACCCTGACGGTAAAGTTAAACTTTTACTTTCATATTGCGGCGAAGATAAAGACATTCCTTGGGACAAAAATGGATTTAATACGACGTTCATTGACATTGAGCGCGGCTGTAGAGCAATTAAGAATTAAGAATGTAGAATTAAAAATTCCTAAAAGCTAACGGCTAACATTGAGATGATGAGCAATGCAAAAAATATTTTCACGGGCAACGCTTGATAGAATACCGCTTTACTATCGCACTTTAGAAATGCTTATCGATAGCGGCGAAAAAATTATTTCGTCAAGCAAACTTTCAAATTTGGTAGACATTACACCTGAACAGATTCGTAAAGATTTTTCTGAATTTGGACAATTCGGTATAAAAGGCGTAGGCTACAACGTCGACAAACTTAAACGCGGCATAGAAAAAATTCTTGGGCTACAATATCACTGGCAAATGGCGATTGTCGGCGTTGGTCATTTAGGTAGAGCGCTTGCCAATGACAAAATTTTTCCGTTGCAAGGTTTTCAAGTCTGCGCACTTTTCGACGTTAACGAAAATTTAATTGGAAAAAAAATTAACGGCGTCAAAGTCTACGATTTCTCAAAACTTGACGCCGTCATTAGGCGGAAAATTATTGACATCGGAATTATCACCGTTCCTGATATTCAAGCCCAAATTGTAGCGGACGCTTTAATTGGCGCGGGCGTTAAAGGCATTTGGAATTTTGCGCCAACAAAAATTTCTGTACCGCCTGAAATTCATTTGGTCAATGAAGATTTATTTATCGGATTAACAACTTTAAGCCACCACTTAGCTAATGAATAGCTACTACTAACTAACTTAAAGATCGTTATCAATTAACATAGGTTCAACCAATCTGAAAACTTCCTCATGAATATCGAGTGCGCTTTTGGCAAAATTTCCAGACGCGCAGTCGATAATCTTCCAATGGAACTTTTCAGCTATTTCTTTGTACGCATGGTAAGACCTAAGCATATAGGCGGCGTCGGATTCGTGAATATCTTCGCGTCCACGTTCACGCCTAAGCATTGCGGCAATTTTCGGCGGCATATCTAAAAAAATTGTAAGGTCGGGACGCGGCAGTTTCAAACGCTTGTACTCAAAACTATCAAGCCAATTCAAAAATTTTTCACGGTCTGCTTTTCTACGAATTTTAGCTGACTGGTGCGCCATATTTGAGCCGACGTACCTATCAGCTAGAATCACGCCATCTCCCGCGTAAAAATCTTTCCAACTTTGAAAGCTGGCGAATCTGTCAACGGCATAAAAAGTAGCCGCCGCGTAGGGATTGACTTCCTCTGCCGTCGCGCCAAAATCTCCGCGCAGATACATTTTTATCAACGCGGATGATTCTGATTCGTAATTTGGAAAACTTACACGTATAACGTCAACGCCTAAGTTTTGCAATCTTTCATAAAGCCGCGTAGTTTGCGTAGCTTTACCTGAACCGTCAGAGCCTTCAAGTACAATTAAACTGCTCATCAAAAACACACCTCGCTTTTTAGTTTTTAGCTTGTAGCTTTTAGGAGTTAGATATTAAATATTTCTGTGACAGCGGTTCGCAAAACTTCCTGCAGCACTGTCACGTTTAATAGCAATGCTGAAGCTTGTGGACGAAGTTTAGTGTAATGAAATTTTGGTCGGTGTGAAACAGTAAAATCTGTTGGATAGGGTACGACTTCAATTCCTTGACGCGAAAAGTTTAACACTGCGCGGCGCATATGAAAAGCTGAAGTCACGACAAGTGGACGATGAAAATTTTTTTCACGTAGAATTTCAGCCGAATATACAGCGTTTTGAGTTGTATTAACGCTTTTTGTTTCAAGCAAAATTTTTTCGGCAGGGACGCCTAAAGATCGTAAAACCCTGCTGGAAATGACCGCCTCCGAAGTGTCTTTATCGACGCCTTGTCCGCCGCTAAGTAAAATAGGTACGTCCAAAATTTTTTGCAGACGAACAGCAGCCAATAATCTATTTGCTGGACTTGCAGATAAAGTTCCCGCGCCGTCAACGTCTTGCACGTCGGATATTGCGCCGCCGCCAAGCAAAACTATCACGTCAACGCCAGATTCTTCAAGCCGTTCAGGTGCTGAATACGCTTTTTCAAGTGTTCCCATAAATTTTTCGGCGACAAATCCTGTACACATCAAGTAGAAAATCAATGTGCCTGCACCTACCAACGCGGCAACTTTACCGTTTATTCGCGTTAAGTAAATCGTTAGGATTGTCAACAAAATTATAAAAATTCCTGGCGGCAATATCCAGCTAGCGCCGAATTTCAATAAGTAAACCAAAAAAGTTTCAACCTTTCACGCGCGTGGAAAATTTTTTTAAAATTCGACTACCCAAAAAGATTTTCCTGCAAAAATGGTTAAAAAAAATGATGCCATAAAAATTTCATAGAAAATTTCAGCATCAATTAAAATTTTATAAAGCGGGGTCATTAACGCCGTTAGCTGCAAATGCCGCCGCTCTGTCACGACAAGTTGCACACTTACCGCAGGGAATTTCGCCGCGTTCGTAGCAACTCCACGTTAAATTGTATGGCGCGTTGAGTTCTAAACCAATTTTCACAATGTCAGCTTTCGTCATTCCTAAGAAAGGAGCGACGATTTTTATTTTGCCGTAAGTGCCGACGTTCACCGCGTCATTCATCGCGTTAATAAATTCTTCGCTACAATCCGCGTAGGCATTGACAGCGCTGTCATCTTGGTGGACGCCTATAAAAATTTCTGCGTCAGTGCCGTTGAAAATTCCGTCAACAAAACTTGCCGCCATTGCCAACATTAAGCCGTTGCGGAAGGGGACGTACGTTTCAACGCGCGGATTTTTTTTAACTTGTTCGCCGTAAGTCGTAGGTTCAAGATTTTTCGTCGAACTGTTCATAAGCGCAGAGTTGGAGTAACTCATAATCTGCGCGGCGTCAAATTCATAATGATTTACGCCGTAATACTCGACAACTTTTTTTGCGCTGGAAAGTTCCCTAGCGTGACGTTGACCGTAAAAAATGGAGACGGCGACAACATTTTCACGCCCAAATTTTTTTATGGCAATAGCAAGACACGTTGTCGAATCAATGCCACCGCTTAAAAGTACAGCCGCTTTCAATTTAATTTTCACTTCCTAAAAAAAATTCTAAATTTTTAATTCTTAATTCTTAATTCTTAATTCAACTAAACCTGTGCCATGCCGCGCAGATTCCCTCTACCGATACCATACAAGGTCCAACTGCATGAAGTGGATTACAAACTTTTTTGAACAGCGGACAATCTTTAGGCGTAACAATTCCGCGCAGAACTTCACCGCACCTGCAAGCCGTTTTACGTTGAACTTTTTCCACTTCGACTGGCAAAATTTTTTCAATGTCGAAGTCTGCAAACTCGTCACGAATTTTTAAACCAGATAGCGGAATTTCACCAATGCCGCGCCATTCCGTAGTAACTTCTTCAAATACCGTTGACAAAATTTTTTTCGCCGTCACGTTACCTTCCACCTTGACGACGCTTTTATATTCGTTGTCAACTTCTGCGCGGTCTTCGTCAATCTGCGTTAATAAATTTATCAGCGCCATTAAAATTTCTTCTGCCTCAAATCCAGCTACGACGCTAGGCAATTTCAAAAATTTAAAAGCGTTGACGCCGATAACTACTGCCACGTGTCCTGGAAGTAAAAAGCCGTCGACACGTACCGCCGAATCGTTTAGCAACATTTTCAGCGCAGGCGGAACTAATTTCATCGCTGATAAAAAAAATAAATTGTGGACACCTTGACTTTTCGCCGTCAAAATCGTTGCCGCAGTAGTCGGGGCAGTCGTTTCAAATCCTACCGCTAAAAAAATTACGCGCTTATTTGGATTTTCCGCCGCAATTTTTATACAATCCAACGGTGAATAAATTATACGAACGTCAGCGCCTACCGCAGAAATTTCCGCCAGATTTGTTTTCGTACCTGGAACTTTCAACATATCGCCGAAAGTCGCAATAATTACGTCGTCCATCTGCGCGTAAGCAATAGCCTTGTCGACGTATTCATCATTCGTCACGCAGACTGGACAACCTGGGCCTGAAACAAGTTCGACGTTTGACGGTAAAATTTGGCGTATACCTGCGCGGAAAATTGAAACGGTATGAGTGCCGCAAACTTCCATAAATCGCAGTTGGCGTTTATCTTCGGCAAGGCGTTCAATTTTTTTTACGAGTAAGTTAGACATTTATAGCCTCTAAAATTTCGTCGCGTTGAATAGATTCTTCTTCGTCGACAATCTGCATTGCAAAGCCCGCGTGAATCAGTACGAAGTCACCAACTTTAGCGTCGGGCAGGAGCATTAAACTTGCGTCACGTTTAACGCCAGACCTTTCGACGGTCGCTAAACTATCTTTAATCGAAATAATTTTTGCTGGAAATGCTAGACACATTTATAAATTTCGCCTACCTTTAGAATTTGCTTTAGCTTGAAATTTTTCACGATTGACAATAAATCTTTCGTGCCGCCCATTAAAAATTTCGCCAGCGTCGTCGACAGCTGAAACGTTGAAAATTAATTTGCGTCCGTCAACTTCAACCAATTCAACTTCTGCGCGGACGTTAAAGCCGATTGGTGTAGGCGCAACGTGATTGACATTTAAGTTTGTGCCGACGCTTGTATACTCGGCAGGCAAAAATTTTTCAGCTAAAGTTGCCGCCGCCTCTTCGACTAAACAAATTAATTTAGGCGTCGCTAAAACTTTTAAACTGCCAGACTTCATAGCAAGCGCCGTATCTGATTCAGACACCGTACATTCGACGAAAAATTTTTCACCGATTTTAAAATTTTCAAAAGTCATAACAATTTTTCTCCGCTTTAAAAACTCCCGCTAAGTAGAGTTAAAAAATAAGCCTATGGTTCAAGATCACGTAGTAAAGAAAGGGGCGCCCAAGGATGGGCGCCCGTCCGCGCAAATCGCGTGATGCGATTTCAG
>CAMJAZ010000078.1 GCA_946403735.1 uncultured Selenomonadales bacterium | reverse complement strand
TGTCAACTCTCTTTCAATAAATCTTCTTAAAGTAGCTATACAAATGACATACGCAATTACCGTAACGCTATATCCGTAAATCCACATATCTTCTTCAAAAAAATGGCTCGCGTAAAAAGTAGCAACTACAAATGCACTCGCGCTGTAAAACATATATAATAGAGTAGATAAACCCAAAAATTTCAATAGGAAATTTCTTGCTCGACGCATCCTCTCGCGGCATAAAAATGATAATCAACAGAAAAAACATTATCGTTGACAAGGCATATTCAAAAACATCTAGGAAGTCAAAGTAGTACAGATCTTCAACTTGAGGCTGTATAATCAGCAATACGCTAAGCACTATCATGATGACGACTATAGTTTTTACTTTTTTGGGATGAGATGAAAGTATTTGTTTAACGTAATTGTAAAGGTTTGCAAAGTCGTCTTTAACTGCCTGAATGAAATTGTTATGTGAACTTTTTTTAGGCAGAATATGATAAAAAAACCGTAAGATAAGGAATATTAGCCCCATTACAAAATATCCAAGCATCAATCTAATCATCATATTACCTCTTCATAAAAAAGCCGCTTGACATTTCAAGCGGTAATTTTTTATTAAAGTTCGTTAAACCACTGCGTAAAATTTTTTTCTTCGTCGAAAGGAATTAATTCACCAATTTTCGGCGTCAAAAGTTCGTAAGATTTTCCGACGCTTGCCGCGATTAAATCGTTGTACGGTTCATTCCAAGCGTGACGCGCTAAGGGAAATTTGCTAGCGTGAATAGGTACAACTTTTTTTGCGCCAATGTCAACCGCCGCGTCCGCCGTTTCATTCGGCAAACAGTGTATCGCGTGCCACGCCAAATTGTACTGCCCATTCTCCATAAATGCGAAGTCGAAACTTCCAAATTTTTTTCCAATATCTTTAAAATGTTGAGAATAGCCACCGTCACCACTACAGAAAATTTTTTTATTCGGCGTCACGAAGGCGAAGGCGCACCATTCAGTTGGATTCTGCGTTAAAAATCTGCCTGAAAAATGTTGACTCGGCAAAATGTTAGCTTGAAGTTCTCCGCCCAAATTTATCGACGTGAACCAGTCTTCCTCAATGATGTTCGCAACGTCGAAACCCCATTGCTCAAAATATTCGCCAACGCCCAATGGACAAAGCACGCGCTTAATTTTCGGCTTTAACGCCATAATAGACGGGTAGTCAAGGTGATCCCAATGGTCATGAGTTATAGCTAAAATGTCAATCTGCGGGAAGTCGTCCGCCGTGTAAATGTTGCTACCGTCGAACGCGCGATTTATAAAAAATATCGGCGATGCGTACGGTGAAAAGACTGGGTCAACTAAAATTTTTTGTCCAGCAAGTTGCAGATAAATTGTCGAATGCCCCATCCATACTGCGCAATCTTTTTTAGGGTCAAGCGCTTTTAAATTTGTCTTTTCACTCGGCAAAGTTTTCGGCGGCAGGAGATTAGATTTGTCACCCAATAACCATTTAGCCGTTGCGATTATGCGATTTTCTTTTTGTTGAACTTCATCAGACATGACTTTGACGGGCGTCAAGCACTCGAAGTGGTCAATAAAATAATGTTGTGACGATAAAATTTTTTCAAGCCGCGTACCTTGTGGAAGGCGTCCAAATTCTGGGCGGTTGACAAAATAAACTGCGCCGCCGCCTGCAACTGCTGATAATCCTGCCAATCCTAAAAATGCGTTGCGTAAAAAATTCCTACGGTTCATTTCCATTCCAATTTATTGTATTCGTCAGCGTCGACAGGTTCGCACCATTCAGTAGATTTTTCTACGCCGTCAACTTCAACCGCTAAATGTTGGAACGCAGAATCTTTCGCCGCGCCGTGCCAATGCTTGACATTTGCGGGAATGTGTACAACGTCGCCAGGCTTTAAAGCTTGAGCAGGTTTGCCAAATTCTTGATACCAGCCGCGTCCTGCCGTTACAAGCAACATTTGTCCGCCGCCGCTTTTCGCGTGGTGAATATGCCAATGGTTACGGCAAGCTGGCTCGAACGTCACATTGCCGATAACAACTTGGTCAAGTGAAAGCATATTAAGATAACTTTTGCCGTCAAAAAATTTTGCGTAGTTGACATTTTCGCCGCCGACTTGGAAAATACTTTGCGCTTGAATTTCTTCCAACGTCATTTTTTCTGCCATAAAAATTTCTCCATTTCGTCTTGAAATTTTACTTTGTACGAAGAATTATATTTTACGGAAAAAATTTTTTCAAGATTTTATTTTTGCGCTAATCAATATTTGAAGTTTTCAGATGAACAAATTATAATATTTAAAAATTTTTTATGGTTGGATAAAATTTTGAGGTGATTATTTTTGAAGACGAAAAATATTATTATCGTCGGAGTCGGCGGGCAAGGTTCATTGCTGGCTAGTAAAATTTTGGGAAAACTTTTGTTAAGCGAAGGTTACGACGTAAAAGTTTCCGAAGTTCACGGCATGAGCCAACGCGGCGGCAGTGTCATAACTTACGTGAGATTCGGCGACAAAGTTTATTCGCCAGTAGTCGATAAAGGCGAAGCAGATTTTATTGTTTCGTTTGAAATTTTGGAAACGGCGCGTTGGATTTCGTACTTAAAGCCGAATGGACAAATCGTCACGAACACTCAACAAATTGATCCTATGCCCGTTATAACTGGCGCGGCTACTTATCCTGAAAATCTTGTAGCCAAAATGCGCGAAAAAGGTTTCAAAGTCGACGCTATGGACTGTCTGTCACTGGCTAAAAAAGCTGGTTCACAAAAAGCCGTTAATATCGTATTGCTCGGCAGATTGTCACATTATTTTGATATTCCAAAAGAATCTTGGCAAGCGGCGTTAAAATCTTGCGTACCAGAAAAATTTTTGGAAATTAATAAAAAAGCGTTTGAATTTGGTGAAACTTTTCAAAATTAAACGAATTTTTTTCTTGCCTTTACAATTTAATTGCGTTAATATTCTACCGATAATTTTCGGTTTTTTTTTTTAAGTTTTTTATTTTTTAGAAGGAGTGGAGAGTATGAGTGATGCGAAAAAAACGGCGGAGCTTGATTTGCAGGCGATAATTAAAAAAGCCGAATCGCAAACAGATTTTCCGCAGGTGTCGTTGGACGAATTTACACCGCCAACTTACGATGAGTGGAAACAAGCTTGTATTGAACTTTTGAAGGGCGCCCCCTTTGAAAAGAAAATGTACACCAAAACTTACGAAGGCATTACCTTTGAGCCAATGTATTTTCGCGCTACGACGGAAGAAATTTTGCCTAAACAGTCTTATCCTGGCATGGGCGATTTTCTGCGCGGCGCTACGCCAAATGGTTATGTCAATGCGGCGTGGGGAATTGCGCAAGCTTGCGATGAAACTTTACCCGAAGAAAATAACGAACTTTTGAAACACGAACTTGAAAAAGGTTCGACCATTTACAACGTTAAACTTGATTCAGCGACACGTGACGCACTTGACGCTATGCAAGCTGAAAAAGTTGGTGATAACGGCGTAAGCTTGACGACTTTAGCTGACGTTGAACAACTTTTAAACGGTCTCAAGCTTGATAAAGTTCCGCTGTACATTTACGCTGGCGAAAGTTCAGCGCCAATTACCGCATTAGTTATCGCGGCAATTAAAAAAGCTGGCGGCGACGTTTCAAAACTGCGCGGCGTTATCGGAGCTGACCCAATCGGCGCTTGTGTTTTGAAAGGTAAGCTTGGACAATCGCTGGACAAAATTTTTGACGAACAAGCGGCAGTTGCTAAATTCGCCGTGAAAAATTGTCCTGGACTCAAAACTTTTATGGTACGCAGTGACGTTTACTCAAACGGCGGCGCGAATGACATTCAAGAACTTTCCTATACGTTGGCAACGGCGGTTACGTACCTTCGCGCAATGCTTGAACGCGGCTTGACGATTGACGAAGCGGCGGAACAAATTATGTTCGGCGTATCAATGGGCGCTAATTTCTTTATGCAAATTTCTAAACTTCGCGCACTTCGTCCAATTTGGGCGCAGATTGTTAAATCATTCGGCGGCAGTGAAGAAGTTCAACACATTCATCTGCACGCACGTCCCGCTAAATTTTTTATGACGGTTTACGATCCATACGTAAACTTACTGCGTGGCACGTCTCAACTTTTCAGCGCGATTGCTGGCGGCGTCGAATCTTATGAAAGTTCAACTTTTGATGAACCGATTAGAAAAGGCGATGAGTTTAGCCGTCGTATTGCTCGGAATATGCAAATTATTCTGCGTGAAGAATTTGGACTTGTTCAACCGATTGACCCTGCTGGCGGTAGTTGGGCAGTTGAAACTTTAACTAAGCAGATTAAAGAAAAAGTCTGGGCTGAATTTCAAGTTGTCGAAGGTAAAGGCGGTATTGTTGCGGCGCTTAAGGAAGGTTATCCACAAGCGCAAATTGCTGAAATTTTGGCGGCAAGATTAAAAGCTGTCATGGGTCGTCGTGATAGAATCGTCGGTACGAATATGTACCCGAATATGATTGAAGAAAGACTCGATCCCCGCGCAGAAGATTTTGCCGAAAATAAAAAAGTTCGTACTGCGGCGATTGAAAGTTATCTTGCAACGGTTGACGCTAAAGATGCGCTTTCTAAAGTGGACGCGAATAATTTTGAAACGGTTATCGACGCGGCGGCTAGCGGTGCAACGATTAATCAACTGCGCGGCGCACTTGGCGTACTTGGTCACAACGTCGACGGTTCAGACGAAATTAAAACTATCACGCCTCATCGCCTTGCTGAAAAATTTGAAAAACTTCGTGAAGCTACGGAAAAATTCAAGACTGAAAAGCATGACAACGTTAAAATTTTCCTCGCCAATATGGGACCAATTCCGCAACATAAAGCCCGCGCAGATTTCACTACAAGCTTTTTACAAGTCGGCGCATTTGAAGTTCTCGGCAATAACGGTTTTGAAACGGTTGACGACGCGGCAAAGGCGGCTAAAGAATCTGGCGCAGACGCAGTTGTAATTTGTTCGACTGACGCCACGTACCCTGAAATTGTTCCAGCGCTTGCACCTAAACTTCATGAAGTTCTGCCCAATGCAACGGTTTACTTGGCGGGAACTGCACCTGCTGAATTGGTTGAAACGTACAAAAACGCGGGCATTGACGATTACATTAACATTCGCTCGAATTGCTATCAAACTTTGCTGGCAATGCAACAGAAAAAAGGCATTGCTTAGTTGTTAGTGACTAGTTACTAAAGGCTGTTGATAAACTTAAACTTGGTAAAAAATTTTTATTTTTTGAACTGACTTTTCTTTTGGCGCAAAAGGTAGCAAAAAGAAAACATAGTCCGCAGAAACGACATCACGTCGTTTGTGCGGACGGGCGCGCGTCATTGCGCGCCCCCATCTATTTAAGTTTATCCCCCAATTATACAAGTTACTAGCTGACAAAGGAGGAATTTTAATGGCAGGTTATAAAAATCCTGACTTCACGCAAATAAATCTTGAAGATGCACCGCAAGTTGACGGGGCAACGTGGAAAAAAGAATTTGAAAAAAAGGCGGCGGCTGATTACGACAGCTTTATTGAACGTACTATGGAACACGTTCCTGTTAAGCCGCTCTATTCGCATGATGAATATGAAAATATGAATCACCTTGACTTTGTTAGCGGACTTCCACCATTCCTGCGCGGACCTTACGCTACAATGTACGTTTTCCGTCCTTGGACTGTTCGTCAATACGCTGGCTTTTCAACGGCTGAAGAATCTAACGCTTTTTATCGCCGTAACCTTGCCGCAGGTCAAAAAGGTTTGTCAATCGCATTTGACCTTCCTACACATCGCGGCTATGACGCTGATAACCCCCGCGTATTTGGTGACGTTGGCAAGGCTGGCGTTTCAGTCTGTTCAATGCTCGATATGAACATTTTATTCAGCGGTATTCCGCTTGACCAAATGTCCGTATCAATGACAATGAACGGCGCGGTACTTCCAATTCTCGCCTTCTTCATTCAATCTGGAATTGAACAGGGCGTCGATAAATCTATTCTCAACGGCACGATTCAAAATGACATTCTCAAAGAATTTATGGTACGCAATACGTACATTTATCCGCCTGATATGTCAATGCGAATCATCGGCGATATTTTTGAATACACTACAAAATATATGCCGAAGTTCAACTCAATTTCAATCAGCGGCTATCATATGCAAGAGGCTGGCGCACCTGCTGATATTGAACTTGGTTACACGTTGGCTGACGGTCTTGAATATATTCGTACTGGCATTAACGCTGGCTTGAAAGTTGACGCCTTCGCAAAACGTTTGAGTTTCTTCTGGGCGATTGGCAAAAATTACTTTATGGAAGTTGCGAAAATGCGGGCGGCTCGCGTACTTTGGGCTAAAATCGTTAAGCAAATGGGCGGCACTCAAGCTAAGTCAATGGCTCTTCGTACTCATTGCCAAACTTCTGGCTGGTCACTTACGGCGCAAGACCCCTTCAACAACGTTTCACGTACACTTATGGAGGCAATGGGCGCGGCACTTGGTCATACTCAATCACTTCATACAAACGCGCTTGATGAAGCTATTGCATTGCCAACTGACTTTAGCGCACGTATTGCACGTAATACGCAGCTTTACATTCAAGATGAAACGTCCGTCTGCAAGATTATTGATCCTTGGGGTGGTTCATACTACGTCGAAGCGCTGACAAATGAAATTATTCGTCGTGCTTGGGCTCACATTCAAGAAATTGAGGCGCTCGGCGGTATGGCAAAAGCTATTCCTACTGGCTTACCGAAAATGCGCATTGAAGAGGCGTCGGCACGTCGTCAAGCTCGTATTGATTCCGATAGTGAAACGATTGTCGGCTTGAATAAATTCCGCCTTGACCATGAAGACCCGCTGGAAATTTTGGCTATCGACAATACAGCCGTCCGCAACGCGCAGGTTGAACGCCTTAACAAACTTCGTGCTGAACGCAATGAAGATGATGTACGCGCGGCTCTTGAGGCTATCACGAAGGCGGCTGAATCACGTGAAAATGGCAACTTGCTTGAATGCACCGTTGAGGCGGCTAGAGTTCGTGCATCACTCGGCGAAATTTCTGACGCTGTTGAAAAAGTTTCTGGACGCTATCAAGCTACAATTCATACTATTAGCGGCGTTTACTCCAGCGAATTTAAAGATCAAAC
>CAMJAZ010000077.1 GCA_946403735.1 uncultured Selenomonadales bacterium | reverse complement strand
GGTTACCAGCGGAAAAACATCTTTTGAATATTCGTCTAAAAAAGCTTGACGGCTTGCATTGTCAATTTGAAGTTGGCTTGATTGACACCACGCCCAAGCGTCTTTTTGATTCGCCACGACGACTTTGTAGCCTTTGCGCTTAAATTCAATGCATTGTGCCGTATCGCCGAAAGGTTCTTTGTTGAAAAGATCGTCGCGCCAAGTTATATCGTACTGCGTCGCCATAAACCAGCCGTCAACCGCTTTAACTTCTTGAAAGAGCCACGAAATATTCCGCCAGTCAAGAAGTTTTTTATTTTTGTCGACTAGAATTTTTCCGCAACGTTTGACGGAACTAAAACAAATTCCGTGCGTAGAAATTTCTATAGCGCCGCAAACACCGATTACGCCAATTTTTTCGTCGGACTGAAAAATTTCCAGCAGTTTGTTCAAAACATTTTTATCTTGCAACAAAACTTTTTCGTCAAGGTAAAGTTTATAGCGGGCGTCAGATTTTTCCATAGCTTTTTGGTAAGCTGAATATTTATTATCGCCTTCGACGGGCAAAATTTCCACGTTAAATTTTTTCGGCTTGACGAGTTCTTCAAGTGACTTGACAAGCTTGTTGCAAACTTTTGCGTCAGTCTTATGAATTATGATAGCAAATTTTTTATTGTTCAAAGTTATTCCCTCTCCGTTTTAGGTATTAGCTTTTGGTGTTAGCTTTTAGGATTAATTACGAATTCCGCATTAACCACTACTCACTACTTACTAAAAAAAATAGGACAGTGACAGCGTCATAAAACTTCAGTCACCGTCCATTCGTATTAAAAAAATTTAAATCGGCGTTGGATTTGAACCACTTGAATCAAAAATCGGCGTAGGCACTGGCGCTACATTTTTTTGTACGTCGCCAGCAATTTCATCTTTATTCAAATTAACCGTCGAATCTGGAATAGCCTTCGTGTCGCCGAAAACCATAGCTTTAAGTTCAGCCGCCGTCAAAGTTTCACGTTCCATTAAAGCTTGCGCAATCACGTCAAGCTGTGCGCGGTGTTCGTTGATAATATCGCGGCAAGCTTGGTACGCTTCCTCCATGTATTTGTGGACTTCCTTGTCAATTTCGCCAGCAACTTCTTCTGAATAATTTCTAGGATTTTGTCCGAAAAATTGTTGCGTCTGATCCGCGCCGTAAGCAACGGGGCCAAGTACGTCGCTCATTCCGTACTGCATAATCATAGAACGAACAATTCGGCTAGCTTGCTGAATATCTTGTGACGCGCCAGTTGAAATTTCATTGAGGACAATTTCTTCAGCAACGCGCCCTCCCATTGCAACTTTCAATCTGTCAAGCAGTTCCGACCGCGTAGCGTAATTTCTATCTTCCTTAGGCAACATCAAAGTATAGCCGCCAGCTCTGCCGCGCGGAATTATTGTCACTTTGTGGACAGGATCAGCATGCTTGAGCATCATACCTACAAGCGCGTGTCCGCCTTCGTGATAAGCTGTCAACTTTTTCTCATCGTCGCTCATCACTTTCGATTTGCGCTCTGGACCAGCCATGACACGTTCGATTGACTCTTCCATTTCAATCATATTAATTTCGTGCTTATTACGTCTAGCCGCAAGCAACGCCGCTTCATTAACAAGGTTAGCTAAGTCAGCGCCAGTAAATCCTGGTGTACGACGCGCCAATACGTCCATATCAACATCACTAGAAATCGGCTTGCCTTTTGAGTGAACTTTCAAAATGGCAACGCGCCCTTTAACGTCAGGTTTATCAACGACAATTTGTCTGTCGAAACGTCCTGGTCTTAAAAGTGCATGGTCGAGAATATCAGGACGATTTGTCGCCGCAATGATGATAATTCCTTCATTTGCCGCAAAGCCGTCCATTTCAACCAACAACTGATTCAAAGTTTGTTCGCGTTCATCATGACCGCCGCTTAAACCTGCGCCGCGTTGACGACCTACCGCGTCAATTTCATCAATGAAAATTATACACGGCGAATTTTTCTTAGCCTGCGCGAATAAGTCACGAACTCTTGACGCGCCGACACCTACAAACATTTCGACGAAGTCCGAGCCGCTGATTGAGAAAAACGCTACACCAGCTTCACCAGCAACAGCTTTAGCTAATAAAGTTTTACCAGTACCAGGTGGACCATAAAGCAAAACGCCTTTAGGTATGCGTGCGCCCAAGTCATTAAACTTTTTCGGATGCTTTAAAAATTCTACAACTTCTTGAAGTTCTTCCTTCGCCTCATCAGCACCAGCCACATCATTAAACGTCACTTTGACTTTATCGCCGCTTGAAAGTCTGGCACGACTTTTGCCGAAAGACATAACTTTACTTCCTGAACCGTTCGTCTGATTCATTATGAAGAACCACACACCGATTAAAATTAAAATTGGCAGGAAGGAAGAAAGGAGCGTCATCCACCACGGCGGCTCTTTAGGATTCTGCGCGGTTATTTCAACGCCCTTTGCCTCCAATTTGCCGACAAGTGTTTCATCGCCTATGGGGAAGTCTGGCGCAATCGTTGTAAATTCTGTACCGTCTTTTTTCGTCGCCTTTATTGAATTTTTCGTCAAGATGACTTTAGATACTTCGCCTTCGTCAACTCTTTGCAAAAACTGCGAATAACTCGTTTCTTCAACGGTCTGCGGCTTCACCGAAAAATAATCGTATGCAGTTATTGCGACGAATATAACCAGCAAATAAAAGCCGACGTTTCGCAAAAAACTATTCAAACACAACGCTCCTTTTTACTAATTATCCTAAACTATTTTTCTAAAATTTTATCCGCTAATTGCAGTATTTTTTCAGTTTCTTTTGGAGTATAGCCTGCCTCTCCAACAGTAAATAATGGCTTAATTCCATTAGTCAAACAATAATTCGCCAATCGTGACCCAGAATTAACAATGGTTTCGTCAAGCATTTCTACTTTATCACTACTTGTCTTACGATCCATTGCCTGAACAATGCGTGCATCTCTGGAAAGCTTAAGGGCTGAAACTCCTAAATTCTTTAATATTTGCACACACGATATAAAATCGTTATCGGAATCATTGATACCTGGAAGAATGATATATTTTATTGTAATCTGTTCAGCATGATTAGCAAATTTTCTATACATCATCAAGTTTTCAATTACTCTATTAAAGTTATTGACGCCTTTGACTTTATGCCACGTTTCCGCCGTTCCTGAATCTATAGAAATGTTTATTGACGCCATAGGATTATCATGGAGTTCACGTGCTATATCTTCGTCGAAAATGAATCCGTTCGTAAAAAAACGGACTTTTTCACCTTTGACTAAATCTAAAATGTCTTTTTTGAAAGGGTGAATCGTTATCTCGCCACTACTTACGTACCAATCAGCATTTGTTTCAATGAGTTTTTGAGTTTTGGCTAGTCGTAAAGTCTCAAATATTTTTTCATACGCCGACGCTATTAATTTATCATTGTTTTTATCGAAAGATTTTCTATAAACACTGCAATAACAACAATTGCATTGACAAGGGGATGGATAAATTGATAAATTGATAAAATTAATACGCGTGATAAAGTTCCAATCTGCTTTTTGCCATTCTTTGCAGTGGTAGCAGGCAAATTTTTTATCTCTATTAATGCCTTCTACTCCCCCCCATTTTCCTTTGGCAATAACATTTTCTCTCATTGACATAAAATTTTTAAGGGTTTCTTCTGGAGATTGAGTAAGCTCTGACGAAGGAAAATCCATAGGTCTACCATCAGTATCGGTCTGTAAATCATGTCTACAACACATAGATATGGCTTTAAAATTTATTTCAGGTGGATAATCAATTCGAGTGCTAAAAACAAGATTAAAACCTGCTACTTTTAAACAATTATAACATTCCATAGTACTTTCTCCATATCTTTTATGGCAAATGTCTATTTAGAATAAACGCTACGCTTTAAAATTCCGAGATATGGCAAATTTCTATAATGTTGCGCGAAGTCCAGCCCGTAACCGACAATAAATTCATCTGGAATTTCGAAGCCGCAGTAGTCGATAGGAACTTCAACTTTACGGCGTGACGGTTTATCCAGCAACGCGCAAACTTTTACACTAGCCGCGCCTTTGTCTTTGAAATAGTCAATTAAATATTTCATCGTTGTACCCGAATCGACAATATCTTCAACCAACAAAATATCGCGACCCTTAGGATCGTTATCAAGATTTTTGAGGATATTAACTTTGCCGCTAGTGTGCGTGTTGGCATCGTAGCTTGACGCAATCATAAAGTCGAAGTGTACGGGAATTGTAACGCGTCTAACCAAATCAGTGTAAAACATTACCGCGCCGTTCAAAATTCCGACCGTCAACAGCGGTTTGGCAATGTCTTTGTAATCTTCGCTGATTTTCGCGCTAAGAACTTTAACGCGATCGGCGATTTGCTCTTCAGTGTAAAGCACGCGTTCAATGAAATCTTCTTTAGTTTTCAAGTTAATCAAATCCTTTCTATGCAAGCTTTTAGCTTTTAAAAATTTTTTCTTACAGTTAATCTGCCGCGTTTTAAATCTGCGCGGAAATTATGTGGAAGTTCGACGCCAGCTAAGTTGTTCACTAAAACTTTTCTGACCGCCTCAAAGTGTACGAATCCAAAATCTTCGACGCCGCAGACTTCAGCTAAAAATTTTTTCACAATCGCCCGTTGCAAAGCCGTATGAAGTTTTAAAAATTCGCCGCGCAGAAGTTCAAGTTGTCCCGCTGAATTTTTATTGACGACGTGAGGAAAAATTTTTTCTGTTTCAACGCTTATGAAGTATGATTCTTCCGCTGAAATTTCGCCTAATCTACAGAGTGTATCGACGATATTGGGATTGAACTTTTCAAGCGCAGGTAAAAGTTCCAGCCGAATTTTATTGCGCGTCGCCGCCGTCTCAAAATTTGTAGCGTCGATTCGCGGAGTAATTCCACGTGCCGCGCAGTAACTTTCCAACTCAATTTTCTTGAACCGTAGCAATGGACGCAGTAGCAAGCCGTATTCTTCGGAGTCAACAGAAAATTTCATTGCGGCAAGTCCTGTTGACGTTGCACCGCGTAGAAGTCGCATTAAAATTGTTTCCGCCTGATCGTTAGCGTGATGTGCAAGCGCTATAGCGTCAAAGTTCAATTCGCGCTTTACTCTGCACAAGAAATTGTAGCGAAGTTTACGCGCCGCAGTTTCAATCGATATTTTATTTACCGTAGCATAAGTTTTAACGTCGCCATGCTCACAGAAAAATTTCACGCCGAGATTTTCAGCAAACTTTTCAACAAAATTTGCGTCGTCGATTGAGGGTTGACCTCTAAGCCCGTGTTCATAATGAGCTATACAAAGTTGAAGTTTGAAACGTTGACGCACATTGAAAAGTAAATCGGCAAGCGCTAACGAATCAGCACCGCCAGATACAGCTATAACAATTTTCTGCGCGGAACAAATATTTTCAGCTTGACAAACGTTTATAAACTTTTTCAGCAAAAAATTCCCTCCAATGAGGAATTTAATCTGAACGTCTTGAGCCACGCCCGCCGCGCTTAGAATCAGTTTTCCTCTTTAAGTCGGTAAGTCTTTCATCGCTATCCTTCAAAAATTTTGACAGCTTATCTTCAAATGACGCGGAAAGTTTTTTGTTCGGCTTAGGTTTATTAGCCGCCCGCGCAGGTTTATCCGTATCTTGAACGGTCTGCGGTTTCATTCTCTTCAAAGACAGTGCCACTTTACCATTGGCGTCAATGCTTACGACTTTAGCTTGTACAATTTCGCCTTCGTGCAGAAAATCTTCAACGTTGCTGACATACTCATTAGCAACCTCCGAAATGTGAATTAAGCCCGCCTTGTCATCTTCAAGTTCAACGAACGCGCCGAAATTCGTTATCCGCGTAACTTTTCCCTCTACCACGCTACCTACTTCAATAGCCAAATTTTTGTTCCTCCTGCATATATTAGCTTTTAGCTTTTAGGATTTTATAGCAATTAGCTATCGCGCTGGCTGATAGGGCATTTCGCCATCCTTAGCAAGTCCCAAATCTTCCCGCGCTAACCTTTCAATATTATTTAAGTCCTGCAATTCTTCCAACTGCTTATGAAGTTTTTCATTTTCAGCCTGCGCCGCCTCAAGTCGTTTATCCGCAATTCTTTTACTCTCACTGACATGCGAAAGATGAACTTGTTGCGAAATTAAAACCGTCGAAAAGTACGCCACGACTACAAACATTAACACGAAAAACCAGTTTATACCTTTTCGCTGTTGCATAATGCCGTCCCCTAAAATTTTTTATAATCATAACAGTTTATTTTTAATTTAGCAAGATGTTAGAAATAGTCTAACAATTTTCATTATCTCTGCTTTAAGCTAAATTTTTTAGCCGTCACTTATCTGACCATTGAAAATAATCTGTACCAGCAATTTTGCGGAAAACTGATTTACAATTTGGGCACTTGAAATGATCCATAGTGTTGCCGAAGTCAGGTTTACCGTCGACAATTTTAACTGCGCCGCCTTCGACAAAATCCATACGTTCACCGCAACGCGGACAAGGGCATTTGCCGTCAGATTCGCGCTTAAGTTGCGTAGGTGGAATTTCAGCCGTCGAAATAATTTTAGGCTTAACTTGCCTTTCTTCAGGTGCTAAGTCGAAAATGTCATAGTAGCCAGAATTTAAAAGTTCACGATAAAAAACGCCGCATTCGTCGCAAATATAACGCGGTAAAGCGCTAGCCATATCGACTTTTCCATCTTTGACCTTAACGCCGCCTAAATCCTTGCGCATTTCATTTCCACACGTCGGACAAATAAATTTTTTGTCAGCAGTTCGTTCAAGTTTTACCAATGCCATAACAATCACCAAATTCTTGTTAGAACAAAATTACCGTAGCAAAAATTTTGCTTTGCCTATTTCCACAAAGAATTTTGATTTTCCTGCCGATTGTCCATTAACTACGCACTTTCTCAAAAGAAATTTTTTCATTCAGCTAAAAAATTTTATAACCTTTTATGACGAATGGCGGTATCTTCAAAACAAAAATAATCTGGACGGTGTCGCGATTCGGTGTACTCAAACTGTATGCCGTCTGAATTGAAAACACGACCGCTTATAATCGCCAAACAATTATAGTCGTCAAGCTCCAAATACTTTTTGTCTTCACTTGTAGCAAGTTCAGCCGTCATCTTCCGCTTGCTCGTCATAATCTT